>CAZAHJ010000019.1:18664-27101 GCA_964485115.1 uncultured Flavobacterium sp. | reverse complement strand
TCAAGCAATTATAAATTATGATCTGCTTTGTTGCCTAATACACCTTTCACATCATACACTATAGCATTGTTTTTTTTCAATGCCTCTACATCCAATGTTTTGAATTCCTGATGGGCAACGCCTAATACGATAGCGTCGAATTTGGTTGGTGGTTGTTGAGTCGTTGAGTCGTTGAAAAGCCTGCCCTGAGCCTGCCGAAGGGTTGAATCGCTTTGATTAATAGTTACTTTTGATTCTTTTGATTCCTTTGATTCCGAAACAAGAGATCCTGCACTTCGACTTCGCTCAGTGTTTAATTCTGAATGACAAACTAGGCCATACTCGTGCATTACCTCTACGGGATTAGCCCATGGGTCATATATAGTTACCTGAATATTAAAATCTTGTAACGCTTTTACCACATCAACTATTTTGGTGTTTCGAACATCTGGACAATTTTCTTTGAAGGTAATGCCCAACATCAAAACATGTGCACCATTCACCTTGATATCATGTTTTATCATGGTTTTTACCACTTGATTTGCAACATACTCTCCCATGCTATCGTTCAATCTTCTTCCTGCCAAGATAATCTCTGGGTGGTAGCCCAATTCCTGTGCTTTTTGGGCCAAGTAATAGGGATCTACCCCAATGCAGTGCCCCCCAACCAAACCCGGCTTAAACGGCAAGAAATTCCATTTGGTGCCAGCTGCTTTTAGAACTTCATGCGTATCAATCTCCATTAATTGAAAAATCTTTGCCAACTCGTTTACAAAGGCAATGTTGATATCGCGTTGGGAGTTTTCAATCACTTTGGCTGCCTCTGCCACTTTAATGGTAGGAGCCAAGTGCGTCCCCGCAGTGATCACACTTTTATACAAAGCATCTACTTTTTCTCCAATCTCAGGAGTAGAGCCGGCAGTTACTTTCAATATTTTTTCTACGGTATGCTCCTTGTCTCCCGGGTTGATTCGCTCTGGAGAATACCCCGCAAAAAAATCTACGTTAAATTGTAAGCCCGAAATACGTTCCAACACCGGCACACATTCTTCTTCCGTTACCCCAGGGTACACGGTAGATTCGTAAATCACGATATCGCCTTTTTTTAACACCTTCCCAACGGTTTCGCTCGCTTTGTACAACGGAGTCAAATCCGGACGGTTGTTTTTGTCTACCGGAGTAGGTACAGTCACAATGTACACATTGGCTTGCTGGATGTCGGAAATATCAGAGGAGCAGTATAGGCCAAGCCCCCTAGATCCTGAAACAAGTTCAGGAGGACAATTAAAAGGATTTTCTTTTACCAATACCGATTGCAGTACCGCATCTTCTACCTCCAAAGTGCTATCTATTCCATTTTGCAATTCTTGAATTCTTTTTTGGTTGATGTCAAAACCTACTACCGGATATTTGGTGGCAAATAAACGGGCTAATGGTAGGCCTACGTAACCAAGGCCGATGATGGCTAGTTTGTTCATTGTTTACTCGTTTAACTGTTTATTTGTTCGATGACCGATGGTCGATGGTCGGTTTTCGATGATCGATGTTCGGTGGTCGATGTTCGATGTTCGGTGGTCGATACTCGATGCTCGATGGTCGGTTTTCGATGGTCGATGGTCGATGTTATGGTCGGCAATCGGTGGTCGGTGGTCGATGACCTATGTTCGGTGTTCGATGGTCGATTTTCGATGGTCGGCTATCGGTGGTCGATGTTCGATGGTCGATGTTCGATGACCGATGGTCGATGTTCGGTGGTCGATGGTCGGTGGTCGATGGTCGATGACCGATTTTCGATGGTCGATGGACGATGACCGATTTTCGATGTTCGATGTTGGTGGTCGATGCTCGATGCTCGATGATCGATGATCGATGGTCGGTTTTCGATGACTGATGTTCGGTGGCCGATGCTCGATGGTCGGTGGTCGAAATGTTAATTTAAAGACTTAATTAATTTATGTAACATCATTTTTACTCTGGAGCATAATTCAAAAAGTTCTTCATAATCAACCTCTGAAATATAACCTAAATCTTTAGCTAGAAATAAATGATAATTAGTTTCTACTAAAGATCCTTTGGCAACATACAAAAATTGAATAAACTCTTTTTTGTATTGTCTCGCGTTACCTTCTACTATATTTGTCGGAACACTAACCACACTTCTACGAAGCTGACTCGTCAAACCAAATTGCTCAGATTGTGGAAATTTGTTAGATATCTTATATACATCTAAAACTAATTGATGTGCAACTTTCCAAACTTCAAGATTTGATTCCATTGTTTTATTATTTTCGATGGTCGATGACCGATGGTCGATGGTCGATGTTCGGTGGTCGATGTTCGGTGTGCGATGACCGATGTTCGATGGTCGGCAATCGGTGGTCGATAGTCGATAGTCGGCGGTCGATGGTCGGTAGTCGACGGTCGATGTTCGATGGTCGATGTTCGATGGTCGGTGTTCGGTGTTCGACGGTCGGCAATCGGTGGTCGGTGGTCGATTCAACTAAACCCCAAACAACAAAAGTCCTCGTTCCTGAAATGCCTCTACCGGAATCAACACCACTTGTTTTCCAATTTCACTTGCTATTTTTGGTGCCAACTGTTCGATATATGCTTGGTTCAAATCTGCTCCAACAATTACTACTTCAATGGTGCCGGTGTCTCTTCCTTCTGCATAATCGCCTACCAACCATATCTGCTCTACCACTCCCATTCTGCTCAAGATGGTTTCTACCAACACATCTAGTCCAATATATTTATGGATGATTTGTTGCAATAACCCAAACAACGGGTGTTGGGTATTGGCTTTGTAAGAAACCTTGTTGCCAATTTCTTCTTTCTCCAAATAACCTGCTTCACTCAAATGGTTCAGCTCTTTTCGAATGGCATTGGTATTTTCCTGCATCTCGGTTGCCAAACCACGCAAATATCCATGGTTGGCCGCATTGATAAAAAATTTTACCAACAATCGCAATCGGGTTTTAGAAGTAATTAATTCGGGAAGCACTATTTGTTGTTTATGTGGTCGACAAGCGATGTTCGACAAGCGATGTTCGATTGTCGAAAGTCGGCAATCGGTGGTCGTTTTATTTCGATGTTCGATGACCGATATTCGATGACCGATGTTCGGTAGCCGATGCTCGATGGTCGTGGCCGATTTTCGACGGTCGGCAATCGGTGGCCGGTGGTCGATGGCTGGTGCTCGGCAATCGATAATCGATAATCGACAGTCGATTCAACGACTCAAAAAATTACGGCTTCGCCAGGTCAGTCACAGGGTGTGATCTAACAAGAAAAGAAATTTAGTGAGTACCAAAAGTACTCAAAAAAGCTTTAAAAAATGTTTTTTTGGTATTTTTTTTTGAGAGAGTAATTATAATAACAGTATATATAAATTTTTAACTGCTTATTACATCTTAGTTGTTAATTTCAATCTTGAATCGACAAATAAACTATTCTCCATTGAATTTTCGAATTCACCTTTCCCATTTAAACAAATAAACGCATAAACAAATAAACAACTCTTGTCAGGTCGAGCGGAGTCGAGACCCTTTTGTAATGTTAATGACAATCTCAATGTCAATGTCAAATTATTTTTCTCGACCACCGACCACCGATTTTCGACCACCGATTTTCGACCACCGACTACCGATTTTCGACCACCGATTCAACCCTTCGACATGCTCAGGGCAGGCTTTTCAACGATTCAACGTTTTAATTAGCCAATTTGAAAATGTGTCAATTTGAAAATGTTTTTTTCGACCGTCGATTTTCGATTTTCGATTAAACGACTCAACGCTTCAACGCTTCAACAATTTTAATTTGAAAATGTGTCAATTTGAAAATGTTTCTGCCGACCATCGAATATCGGTCATCGAATAAATAAACAACTCTTGTCAGGTCGAGCGGAGTCGAGACCATTTTGTAATGTTAATGACAATCTCAATGTCAATGTCAAATTATTTTTCTCGACCACCGATTGCCGACCACCGGTCATCGATTCAACGCATTCGGGAGCATCAATAAAAAAGGGATGGCTTTTTCGTATTGTAGCTTTTCATAAAACAATCCTACACTGGCAAGGTGCTGGTAATAAGAAGCCAAATGATGGTAGTAATAATTTTCACTTGGAATATACCAAGCCTTTTCACCTAGTTTGGTTGCTAAAAACCATTTTTCTAGTAACCGTGCAGTTCTTCCATTTCCATCGTTAAAAGGGTGTATTTTTACGAATACCAAATGCATCCATGCAGCATAGTAAAAGATGTGATATAGGTCTAATTCTTTTGAAATCAATGCATCTACCTCCAACCAAAAATCGTCAAACTCTTTTTTCACCACCGATGCCAATGCTGCTTCATATTGCACTTGCTGTGTTTGGTGGTCTAAAATAATCATGTGGTTGGTTCTTACCACACCACGTAATCTTTCAGGCAATAAATGTTGGGTAGCAATGCGATGGGCTTCTAAAAAATTGGAAAGTGTTAACTTATGATCTCTTGCAAATTCATAAGCCGCATATAAATCGTTCGGCTTTTCGATTAAGTTTGGGAGATAGGAAATATTTTGTAATTTATGTTTTAGGTAGCTGTCTATTTCCATGGTCTCTCCTTCTATTCTAGAAGAAGATATCACAGATACTGCTGTATAAAATCGGAAATTTTCTGCTGTCCATTCTCGTTGCTCCAATTGTTCCATAGCATTTGCTAGGTCCACCTCTAACAAGGAGATATAGACATCAAAGTATTGGTTTGTTAATTTTTTATTCCCGCTATCCATCGATTCAAATGTAACCAATTTTAGTAATTCTTTTGGCATATAGCCGTTCTAATTCATGAACGAAATTTGATTTTTTAGTGATAACACAAGAAAATAGTAAAAAGGAATTTGAGATTTCGAGTATCGACCAGCGACCACCGATTTTCGAGCATCGATTGCCGACCACCGACTACCGATTTTCGACCACCGAACATCGAACAATTAAACGCATAAACAATTAAACGAATCGATAGCCATCGATTCAACGACCACCGATTTTCGAATTAACCTTTCCCATTTAAACAGATAAACGAATAAACAAATAAACAAATCGATAACCATCGATTCAACATCCTGCCCAGTACTATTCCGCAGGAGCCAACTGTACTTGTAGTCCTTGTATAGATTCAGTGATAGGTATCTGACAACCTAAGCGACTGTTGTTTTGTACAAACTTAGCCTCGCTGAGCATGGCTTCTTCGTCGTCGTTGCGATCAGGTAAGGCAACATCATTTAACACATAGCACTGACAAGAAGCACACATGGCCATGCCACCACAAATACCAATGGTGCCTTCTTCAGCCAATTCGTACATCCGCACTACCTCCATTAAATTTAAATTCATGTCGGTTGGAGCCTCTACTTGGTGGGTGTTGCCTAAACGGTCTGTGATATAAATGGTGATGTCTTGACTCATGGTTTTAAATTTCCAAAAAACTTCTAAATTTATTTAAGTTAAGTTCGATATAAATAAAACATTTTGTTGTGAAACACTTTGTGGTTCTCTGTGACTTCTTAGTGACTTTAGTGCTACAACTAAATAAGTTATTAAACAAAATGCACAAAGTAAACACAAAGTTACACAGAGAAAATCACACATTTTATTTCATCATAGACTTCATTTCAAACATGGATTATATTTATTAAGTCGAACTCAAGTTATTTAATCAATTGATTTTACCACCGCTTTTTCTGCTTCTTTTCTGGTGCCATCAAAACCATCAACTCCAGATACGGTAGTGTATTTTAAGATAAACTTCTTTCCGGGATTCAATCGGTTGTACACACTTTGGCACATCAACGTTGCCTCGTGAAAACCACACAAAATTAATTTTAATTTTCCGGGATAAATATTCACATCTCCAATGGCATAAATACCTTCGATATTGGTTTGGTAGTCTAACGCATTGTTCACCTTGATGGCATTTTTCTCAATTTCTAACCCCCAATTTGCAATGGCACCTAACTTGGGGGTTAAACCAAACAACGGTATCAAATAATCGGTTTCTTTATAAAGCTCTCCTTCCTCTGTTTTCATCGTGATAGCTTCTAAATGGTTGGTACCATGCAAAGCGGTTACCTCAGCAGGAGTAATCAATTGTATTTTTCCTAGTTTTTTTAACTCTTGTACTTTTTCAACCGAATCCAAAGCTCCTCTAAATTCATTTCTTCGGTGAATTAAGGTAACTTCTTTAGCAACTTCACTTAAAAAAATGGCCCAGTCTAAAGCAGAATCTCCGCCACCGGCAATCACAATACGTTGGTTGCGGAATTGCTCGGGATTTTTTACAAAATATTCAATGCCTTTTTCTTCAAAGTACGACAGGTTTTCCACTTCCGGTTTTCGTGGTTCAAAGGTGCCCAAACCTCCTGCAATGGCCACGGCTTTGGCATGGTGCTTGGTGCCTTTATTGGTGGTTACTACAAAAGTCCCGTCTTCTAACTTGTCAATAGTTTCTGCTGTTTCTCCTAAGGTAAAACCTGGTTGGAATTGTTTGATTTGCTCCATCAAATTATTTACCAAATCCCCAGCCAATACTTCCGGAAAACCCGGAATGTCGTAAATTGGTTTCTTTGGGTACAACTCTGCCAATTGCCCTCCTGGTTGAGGCAAGGCATCGATTAAATGACATTTTAATTTGAGTAATCCGGCTTCAAAAACGGCAAAAAGTCCCGTAGGACCTGCACCAATAATCAATATATCTGTTTGTATCATTTTATTTATAATTGAGCTACCAAGTTAGAAGCATTGTCCCCATAAAATATTGACATTTGTCATGCCACATTTTCTACGGTTTCTATTTGTGGAAGATATTTTTTGATGGTAGTTTCTACCCCTGCTTTTAAAGTCATTTGGTTCACACTACATCCACTGCAGGCTCCCTCTAAGCGAACTTTTACATGCTTGCCATCCACCACCTCTAATAACGTGATGTTTCCTCCGTCGGATTGCAAAAAAGGACGAATTTCGTCTAGTGCTTTTTCTATTTGGGTTAACATTTCTTGTGCTTCCATCCTATTTATTTTTTTCTTACCGCAGAACAACCTGCCATCGTTGTAATTTTAATGGCCTCTGTCGGAGGTAAATTTTCGTTTCTGTTTACTACTTCTTGCACCACATTTCTGGTAACTGCTTCAAAAGCTTCTTCTACCGGTGTAGCAGTTTGTAATGCAGCTGGACGACCGTAATCTCCTGCTTCTCGAATACTTTGTACCAAAGGAATTTCTCCTAAAACAGGAACCCCTAAATCTTCTGCCAAGTTTTTAGCTCCTTCTTTTCCAAAGATGTAGTATTTGTTTTCGGGCAATTCTGCTGGGGTAAAATACGCCATATTTTCAATAATTCCCAATACCGGAACCTGAATAGCTTCTGATTGGAACATGGCTACTCCTTTTTTCGCATCTGCCAATGCAACTGCTTGTGGAGTACTTACCACTACCGCTCCGGTAATTGGTAACGACTGCATGATGGATAAGTGAATATCCCCAGTCCCCGGAGGCAAATCGATCAACATAAAATCCAATTCTCCCCAATGGGCATCAAAAATCATTTGGTTCAATGCTTTGGCAGCCATAGGCCCTCTCCACACCACCGCTTGGTCAGGCTTGGTAAAAAATCCGATAGATAAAATTTTAACCTCATAACTTTCGATAGGTTTCATTTTCGATTTGCCATCTACTTCTATCGAAATGGGTTTTTCGTGTTCCACATCAAACATGATTGGCATAGAAGGCCCGTAAATATCGGCATCCAACACCCCCACTTTAAAGCCCATCTTGGCTAAAGTAACTGCTAAATTGGCCGTTACGGTAGATTTTCCTACCCCTCCTTTGCCAGAAGCTACAGCAACAATATTTTGAATTCCCGGAATGGCTTTCCCTTTAATGGTTGGCTTTTCGGTTGCATCAACTTTAATATTGACTTTTACTTTTGCTTTTTCGTATACTTTTTCGTGGATGACTTTCAACACATCTACTTCTGCTCTTTTTTTGATATGTAAAGCCGGTGTGTGCAACAACAAATCCACAATTACCTCATCACCAAAACAAACCACGTTTTGTACGGCATCACTTTCCACCATGTTTTTTCCTTCTCCTGCTACCGTAATGGTTTCTAGTGCAGCCAATACTTGTTTTTTATCTATCTTCACCATAGGAACCTTCTTTATTTAAAATGATTTTAAAGTGCAAAGATACAACATGCCCTTTGAAAACTGATGTTAAGGATATGAAAATTAGAGGAGAGGCTTTTTGAAAAATACTTATTGTTAATACCTACCCCCCTATCCCCAATATAAAAAAGAAATATAATTGATTGGTTTGTAAAACTTAAGTAAAACCTCACCCCTAACCCCTCTCCAAAAGAGAGGGGAATGGTATGCCGTTGATGATGAAGAAAGTTTATTATGCTTTAAAGTTGAGA
>CAZAHJ010000019.1:0-18564 GCA_964485115.1 uncultured Flavobacterium sp. | reverse complement strand
AATTAAAGAACACTTAAGACCTCACCCCTTACCCCTCTCCAAAGGAGAGGGGAATTGCATCCCGTTAATAATGAAGAAAGTTTATTGCTTTTAAAAATTGTGAAATTAAAGAACACTTAAGACCTCACCCCTTACCCCTCTCCAAAGGAGAGGGGAATGATACGTATTATTTTATATCAACTTTTTTGTGGATCCCAAAAGTGTTGTTGAAAGTCTATTATTTGGTTGTTCTCCACCCGAATACCCTCACTCTCGAGGAGTTGTTGCATTAAGTTTGATCCGGGAAAGTGGTGCTTTCCGGTGAGCATCCCAACCCGATTCACTACCCGATGTGCAGGCACGTCTTCTAAAGCATGCGAAGCATTCATGGCATAACCCACCATCCTGGCAGATTTTCCTGCCCCAATGGCTTTGGCAATGACTCCGTAAGAGGTGACTTTTCCATAAGGGATTTGACGAACCACCGCATACACTCTTTCAAAAAAAGTAGTATCCATAGGCTAAAAAACCAATTTAATAATAGCAAAAACTGTAATGATTCCGGTAATGATTCCGAGGACTTTATTAAAGTTTTGCAACAAATAAGAATCTTCCGATTTTTTGGTAGGAAATCTCCACACATACAACACAAATACACTAAAAGCAGCCAATGCTGTTCCTATAGAAAACGACACCAAAAAACTGTTTTCAAACGAAAACCAACCTAAAGTTGCCAAACTTAAGCTTACCACTGCATAATATGGAATCGGGAATAAATTTAAAGCAGAAAGCAATGCCCCAATCATAAACCGACTACTCTTGGTGCGAACTTTTATTTCTTCTTTTCCTTTTTTTTGTTTCTTTTTTTGGTGGTTGCTCCAAAAGAAATAAATAGTAAGGCCAAGAAAAATAAATATTCCAATTTCGTGGATGGCATCGCTAATGTAGGCTCTTTTACTGATGTATCTACCAAAAACCACTGCAATAAAAGTTTGAAATAAAATCACGGTACTAGCACCAAAAGCAAACCACAATGCTCGGTTTTTGTTGTCGCGATAGGAAATTTTAATGGCAGTCATGTTTAACAATCCTGGAGGAAAGGTGCCAACAAAAGCGGCTGCATAGCCAAATAAAAATGCCTGTAGAATACTCATCGGTTAAAAATAGGCATTTACGGATAAATCCACCCTATTTTTTTTAATTTTTTTGATTGCGAAAAATTGGCAGGATTGCAACCTAAAGCACCTTCTGGAATTTCTATTCCAAGTTCTTGATAATAGGCTACCCAAGCCGGAAAGAAATCTTCCGAACCCGGTTGCTTAAAAGTCATGGGTTGCATGCTAAAAAATGGAGCACCAAAAGCATGGGCAAAGGCATCATAAATTAATTCGGAACAATAATACTTTTGGTTGTTCAACAAAAAAGCATCGTCATAAGGCACCCCTAATTGCAGTTCAGCAAATGCAATAATATCCGGAATTTTAATTTGGTATTTGGAACGGACTCTAGTTACCAAAATAGGCTTTTTGGTGCTTTGTTTGAATTGCTCTAAAGTGACTTTTCTCACTGCGGATCCGGCAGCTTCTAACACCCAAATATTTTCGTTTTCTACTACTACCAAACCAAGGTGACTGATGGGCATCTGATTCCATCCTTGGGTAACGGCATGGATGGCTTCACATAATGGACCACAATCCATGGTGATAAACAACAAATCTCCTGCCTTTAGAGTTACCTCTTTTTGAGCAGATATTGGCTGTAGGCAGAGGAGAAAAAGTAAAATATAATTCTTTATCATTCTTTTTAATTCATTAATTCTTAATTGACCCCCACCCTTTACCTCTCAATCTTTAATTTTCTTAAAAAAATATAATCAATGTAAGTTCGATATAAATAAATCTTTTTGTTGAGAAGCACTTTATGGTTCTCTGTGATTTCTTAGTGACTTTTGTGCTACAACAAAAATAGCTATTACACAAAATGCACTAAGTAAACACAAAGTTACACAAAGAAAATTCTATATTTTATCACATAAAAAATTAAATATCAATCGCTTGTTTAGATTTCTTGTATCTAACTCCATTAAACTAAAAAGTAAGAGTATATATTGGGGCTTTTTACTTTCAAATATATTATAAATAATGCTCCAAATCAGCAATTTGCCAAGCATCTTCTACAGAGAAATCTCCAATTTTAGTTCTTCGTAAAGCAGTGAGATGTCCCCCGCATTTTAATGCTTCTCCCAAATCATGGGCAATACTTCGTATGTAAGTTCCTTTGCTGCAAAAAATTCTAAAGTCTATTTCCGGCAATCGAAAGGCTGTAATTTCAAAGGCATGAATGGTAACTGGTCTGGCTGCTATCTCAACCTCTTCTTGGTTGCGAGCATGCTCATATAACCGCTTACCTTCTTTTTTGATGGCAGAAAAAATAGGAGGCTTTTGCATAATTTCTCCTAAAAACTGCGGAATAGTATTTTGAATCAACGCTTCAGTAAGATGATCTGTTGGAAAAGTCTGGTTGATGGCAGTTTCTAAGTCATACGATGGTGTGGTTGCACCTAAGCGTATGGTACCTTTATACTCTTTTGGCAATCCCTGATATTCAGAAATTTTCTTGGTGTTTTTTCCCACACAAACAATCAACAATCCTGATGCCAATGGGTCTAAAGTTCCGGCATGCCCCACTTTGATGTTTTTCATCAACACACCTTTTCGTTTTAAGGCATACTTTAATTTATTTACTGCCTGAAAGGAACTCCACGTTAGTGGCTTGTCTAACAAAATGGTTTGCCCAGACAAGTAATCTGCTGCCTCCATTAAATAACGGTTAGTTTTTGGATAAAAAAGTGGATAAGTAAAATGGCAATCCCGGCAACAATACGGTAGTAGCCAAAGACTTTAAAGCCATGCTTGCTCAAATAACCAATAAAACTTTTGATGGCTATCATGGCTACCACAAAGCCTACCATATTTCCAACTACCAAATATTGTATTTGCTCATTGGTTAACACCATACCAGCTTGGTAAAAATCATAGGATTTTTTTACCGTTGCTCCTAACATGGTTGGCAAAGCCAAAAAGAAAGAAAATTCTGCTGCCACGGTCCTACTTAACTTTTGTGTCATCCCTCCAACAATACTTGCTCCACTACGTGAAACGCCGGGAATCATTGCCAAACACTGAAATAGTCCTATTTTAAAAGCAGTGAGATAACTAATTTCTGTTTGTGTGCCATCGTTAAACCAATTATCTACTTTTAATAAAATAAATCCTCCTATTACCAAAGAAATGGCCACGGTGATTGGGTTTTCGAGCAAACTATCAATCCAGTCAGACAGCAACAATCCCAACACTACTGCAGGAATAAATCCCACCAACAATTTAAAGTAAAAATCGATGCTCTGAAAAAACCGTTTCCAATACAACACCACTACCGACAATATGGTTCCTAATTGAATGACAATAGTAAATAACTTGGTAAAATCTTCTTGGGCTATTCCGAAAAAAGAGGATGCTATGATCATGTGTCCGGTAGAAGATACCGGTAAAAACTCTGTAATTCCTTCGATGATAGCCAGAATAATGGCTTCAACTAAATTCATGCTTTGTTTTTAGGCTGGTAAAAAATAGCATAAAACACTATTCCAAACCCAAGTAATACAATGGTTGGTGCCAATCGAATTCTGCGAAAACTAAATATTGCTTCACTAAATTCTTCCGGATTTGGACTTCCTCCTCCACTCATCAACAAAAATCCAATAAAAATGGTGGCAATTCCTGCCAATAGTAAGCGATAATTCTTTTTATCGAACAAAAATTCCGGTTGGTTTTCTTTACTCATACTAGTATAAATCGTCTGTTTTTAAATTTAAATAACGCTGGGTTGCAAAAAAAGTACTGATCCAAGCAATTAAAATTCCTACAACCAAAACACCTGCCATCACCAACCCAATCATTAAAGGGTCTTGCAACAACTCCAACTCCGGAAACTCTTCGTTTAGGTAAAACAACAACAAGATCAAACTTAAAATAGCCAATAATGCTCCTGCAATTCCCAATCGAATGTTTTTCCAAATAAATGGCTTTCGGATAAACGATTTGGTAGCTCCAACCATTTGCATGGTTTTGATAATGAATCTGTTGGCATAAATACTCAGTCTCATCGAACTATTGATCAAAAGTATGGCTACCATGGTTAAAATTCCTGCCAAAACCAACATCCAAAAAGTAATTTTCTGGATATTTTCATGTACCAAATCCACCAAATTTTTATCGTAAAAAACATCTGAAACAAAAGAAAAACTTTTTAGCTCTTTTTCAATTTTATAAATGCTATCCATTTGCACATAATCTGCTTGCAATTCGATATCAAAGGAATCTTCTAACGGATTAAAACCCAAAAATTCCATAAAATCTTGTCCAACTATATCCGTATGTTTGGATGCAGCGGTTTCTGCTGAAACATATTCTCTTTTTTTAATGTATTTTTTTACCGAAAGATATTTGTCCAATTCCTGAATTTCCGCTTTGGTTACTTCTTTATTTAAGAAAACAGTTACCGGAACTTGCTCTTTAAAATTAGCAATCAACTTTTTAGATTGGATCATAAAAACTCCCAAGAAGCCCAATAAAAACAACACCAATGCCACACTGATGACTACGGAGAAGTAGGAACTGATTAATCTTCTTTTTTGATATTTTTCAAATGATCCGGACATAAGTAGCTATTAATTTCTCACAAAAATAAGAAACTATTTTATTAAAATAGTTAAAAATAAAAAGGAGAAAGACAAAAGTATTTTATGATACCTTCATACTAAAAATGGGAAACCCAAATCTAAGAATTTCCATTGGGTAAAAATTACTACTTTTGTGTCCACAGTTTACCCCCTGTTTAAAAAAGGTATTTGAAAAAATTATGAAGTACGAAGCAAATTCTATAGAGGCCAAGTGGCAGCAATATTGGAAAGAAAACCAAACTTTTAAAGCAAATAATCCACCTGAAAACTCCGAAAAGCCAAAATATTATGTGTTAGACATGTTTCCGTATCCAAGTGGGGCTGGATTACACGTAGGGCATCCTTTAGGTTATATTGCTTCGGATATTGTAGCCCGATACAAACGTCACCAAGGCTTTGAAGTTTTACACCCAATGGGATACGACTCTTTCGGACTTCCGGCTGAGCAGTATGCCATACAAACCGGGCAGCATCCGGAAAAAACTACCAAAGCAAACATTGCTCGTTACAGAGAGCAATTAGATAAAATTGGTTTTTCGTTTGATTGGAGTAGAGAAGTTCGTACCTCTAACCCCGACTATTACCGTTGGACCCAGTGGATTTTTATCCAATTGTTTGAATCGTGGTACAACCTTGCTACCGATAAAGCCGAAAGTATCGAAACTTTGGTGAAAGAATTTCAACAAAACGGAAATAGCCTTATACAAGCAATTTGCGATGAAGATGTGGAACCTTTTACTGCAGATGCCTGGCATTCTTTTTCGGAAGAACAGAAACAAAAAATATTGTTACAATATCGCTTGACCTATTTGGCAGAAACCGAAGTAAATTGGTGCCCGGCTTTAGGAACAGTATTGGCAAATGACGAAATTATCAATGGTGTTTCCGAAAGAGGAGGACATCCGGTGGTTAGAAAAAAAATGACCCAGTGGAGTATGCGAATTACTGCTTACTCCGAAAGACTTTTGCAAGGTTTAGACACGATTGATTGGAGCGAATCAATCAAAGAATCGCAACGAAACTGGATTGGGAAGAGTGTGGGAGCAGAATTGGTTTTCAACATTTTACCTCACCCCAAACCCCTCTCCGAAGGAGAGGGGCTTAAAGCTAAGTTTCCTTATGAAACAGCTGACCCAATCCATGCAAAAACATTAGTGGAACATGCAAGAAACAATAGAAAAGAAAAAACGGAATCCGAAGATATCATTTGGCAACAAGTAAGAAATCAACAACTTGGATATAAAATAAGAAGACAACATTATATTGGTAATTATATTGTTGATTTTGTTTGTTTAGAGAAAAAATTGATTATTGAAATTGATGGAGAATACCATGATCATGAAGAGCAAATAGAACTTGACAAACTAAGGACTTTAGAATTAGAACAAAAATACTTTTTTAAAGTAATCAGATTTACCAACGATGAAGTAAAAAACGACTTATCTAATGTTCTTCAAAAAATCAAAAACACATTAGAGAAGATAAATCCTGAGACTCCCCTCTCCTTTGGAGAGGGGCAGGGGGTGAGGTCAGAAAACTCATCTTTACAAAAAGAAATTAGAGTTTTCACCACCCGACCTGACACTATTTTTGGGGTAACTTTTTTAACCTTGGCTCCTGAGCACGAATTGGTGGCCCAAATTACCACCCCTGAGCAAAAGGAAGCTATAGAGGCTTACATAGAAGCTACCTCTAAAAGATCGGAAAGAGAGCGAATGGCAGATGTAAAAACCATCTCGGGTGTGTTTACCGGAGCTTATGCAGAACATCCTCTTACCAAGGAACCTATTCCGATTTGGATTGGTGATTATGTGTTGGCTGGTTATGGTACCGGAGCAGTGATGGCAGTACCCTGTGGAGATGAAAGAGATTATGCGTTTGCAAATTTCTTTAAAGAAACAAAAGGGATGCCTGAAATTAAAAACATATTTAATCAAGATATTTCTGAAGCGGCTTTTACTTCAAAAGATGGATTTGAATTGATAAACTCCGACTTTTTAAATGGTTTGGGGTATAAAGAAGCTACCAAAAAAGTAATTGAAGCATTAGAAGACGCAGAAGCCGGAAAAGCAAAAATCAACTACCGTTTGCGTGATGCGGTATTTTCACGTCAACGTTATTGGGGAGAACCCATTCCGATGTACTATAAAAATGGGGTACCCTACCCTATTCCAACCGAATGTTTACCTTTGGAATTGCCGGAAGTGGAAAAATACCTCCCAACGGAAGATGGGCAACCACCTTTAGGAAACGCAACTGTTTGGGCATGGGATACTGATAAAAACATGGTAGTGAGTAACGATTGGATAGATCAGGTAAAAGTTTTTCCGTTAGAATTGAATACCATGCCAGGTTGGGCTGGCTCCTCTTGGTATTGGGTGCGTTATATGGATGCAACTAATGAACAAGAATTTGTTGGAAAAGAAGCTTTAAACTTCTGGGAAAGTGTAGACCTTTACATTGGAGGAAGCGAACACGCCACCGGTCACTTGTTATATGCCCGTTTTTGGAATAAATTTTTAAAAGACAAAGGATTGGCTCCCAACGAAGAACCTTTCAAAAAGTTGATCAACCAAGGGATGATTTTGGGGATGAGTGCTTTTGTATATCGTACAGAAGATTCCAAAAAAATAATTTCAAAAGGGCAAATTTCCAATTACAAAACACAACCTATCCACGTAGATTTATCCTGTATCAATGACATTACCAATGAATTGGATATCGAAAAATTCAGAAATCATCCGTTGTATATAGATTATAAAGAAGCAACATTTATATGTGAAAATGGGGAAGTCCTCTCCTTTGGAGAGGATTTAGGTGAGGTGAAATTATTGGTTGGCCGAGAAGTCGAAAAAATGTCGAAATCCAAATACAACGTGGTAAATCCGGATGATATTTGCAATGAATACGGAGCAGATACCTTGCGATTGTACGAAATGTTTTTAGGTCCGTTAGAGCAAGCCAAACCATGGAATACCGCTGGGATTACGGGAGTATTTGGCTTCCTGAAAAAATTATGGCGATTGTATTTTGATGACAATGGTTTAAACATCACCAATGATGAGCCTACCGCAGAAATGTACAAAAGCTTGCACAAAACCATTAAAAAAGTAACGGAAGACATTGAGAATTTCTCCTTTAACACTTCGGTTTCGCAATTCATGATTTGTGTAAATGAGTTAAGCCAACAAAAATGTCGTCATCGAGCTATATTAGAACCTTTGGCAATTTTAATTTCTCCATATGCTCCGCATATTGCTGAAGAATTGTGGGAAAAATTAGGTCATTCTACTTGCGTAGCATTTGCACCATTTCCGAAATTTGAGGAGAAATATTTGGTAGAATCAACCAAAGAGTACCCGGTTTCATTTAACGGAAAAATGCGTTTTACCCTTAACTTGCCTTTAGATTTAACTGCCGCACAAATAGAAACCATCGTAATGCAAGACGAACGCACCCAAAATTATCTGCAAGGAAACACCCCTAAAAAAACAATCATAGTTCCGGGTAAAATCATCAATATTGTGATGTAACTTTGGCACTATTTTGGATACAAATACCTCATCAAACAGTTTGTTTATGAGGTATTTTTATTTAATCCTTTTGCTTGGTATTACCACCCAATCCTTCGGACAAGATACAGAAAACTATTTTAGTCAAAATACGGAAAGAGAAATTGCCGCAGATTTTTTATTAGGACAAACTCGTTTATACCATGAAACCTTATACGGCATTCAGGTAGAAGCCAAATATCCGTTAAGCGAAAAACTATCTTCCGGTATTTTAGCCGGATTTGCTTGGGGTAATAGTGCTTCTGATTTTGGCTTTAATTTACCTAACCCAATGTTGAGTATGGTGCAATTTGGATGGATCAATGAATTGAAAATTGCACAAACCAAAAGATGGGAACTTGGAGTAAACCTACATTCTGGGTTGATGTCGGTACAGTTAAATGAAGGCATCGTTGGGGGATTTTTTGTAGATGACACACCTATTGCTATAGACTATTATTTCGTGTTAGAACCTGGTGTTACTACTAAAATTTTATTAACCAAGCCCGATGCAAAACATCCGGTGTATTGGACGAGCCAATTAAAATACAGAAAGGCATTTGGAAACTCTAATTTTAGTTATCGTCAGGAAGCAGAAAACTTTTGGTTTGGCACAGGTGTTACCATCAAAGGCTTGTGGGATTAAACAGCAATAAAATTTCGTTAAGCATTTCTTTTAACCAAAAAACTTGATTTACCTTTATATTTTAACTTAAAAACTATTGTAACATGACAAAAAGACTTTGGTTACTTGCTTTGTTGATTGGCTCTTTCGCGTTTTCTCAAGAAGAAACGGAACCATTTACGGGAGATTCGATGAAAACAACCGAAAATATCAGAATGTCTATCGGTTTACAAACCAATGTTTTTGACCGATGGAAAATCAACGACAATTTGGCTGCTGCCAACTTACCAGAAGTAAATAATGTAGGAGTTGAATTTTTCTTAGGTTGGCGTTATACCGGAGAAAAATACACCATTGATTCAGAATTCGGTTGGTTCCAAAATTCCAAAGAAACCAACCAACACGAAAACAAATTGCAAAATTTTAATGTGCGATTAAGAGTGAATCGGTTTGTGGTGAACACCAAAAACTTCCATTTAACTGCTGGTTTACAAACCAGTTATGGATTTAACGAGCTTAATTTATACAGCAAAACCAATGTGATAGATATGAATAATTTGGTTCCGGAAAACAACAGTGGTTATTTGCGTTTGCGAAACCAATTGTGGTCTGCCGGTCCAAATATTTCTTTTGGTTTTGGAAAAGACCCAAAAAAATCGATTCGATTTAACATTGCATACGAATATGGAATCACCAGAGGAAGATGGAAATCTGATTTTGCAAGCATTACCAATACCGTACAAGAACAAGGACAAGGCAGATGGTTATTTGGCATCATGCTATAATGTCAGTTGTTTGTATTTGGTGTAACTTTTGATTAATATTACAAAAAATAAAAAGAAATGGGATTTTATATTTTAATGGGTATCATTGCCCTGGTTAGCTGGTTGGTTAGTTCACGTTTAAAAAGCAAATTTGAACACTTCAGCAAAGTACATTTACGAAATGGAATGAGTGGTGCAGAAATTGCACAAAAGATGTTGGAGGATCACGGCATTTATGATGTGAATGTGATTTCTACACCAGGTAGATTAACCGATCACTACAATCCGATTGACAAAACTGTGAACCTAAGTGAAGCAGTATACAACCAACGCAATGCCGCAGCAGCAGCCGTAGCAGCCCATGAGGTTGGACACGCAGTGCAACATGCTACTGCATACCAATGGTTAACCATGCGTTCCAAATTAGTTCCGGTTGTTAGTGTTGCTTCCGGGATGTCGCAATGGGTAATTATTGGAGGTTTGGTATTGATGGCAACTTCTAATATTGGTTTTACTGTTGCTTTGATAGGCTTAGGATTGATGTCGTTGGGAGTTTTGTTTTCATTTATCACGCTTCCTGTTGAATACGATGCCAGTAACCGTGCTTTGGTTTGGTTAAAAACCAAAGGCATGTTAGGCCAACAAGAAATGGAAGGTGCACAAGATTCTTTAAAATGGGCAGCCAGAACCTATGTGGTTGCAGCTTTAGGAGCTTTGGCTACTTTAGTATATTACGCATATTTGATTTTAGGCAGAAGAGATTGATTTTTTATCGATCTGAAATCATACAAAACCTTGAAGCCACCCTTCAAGGTTTTTTTATACCAATAACTGACGATCGATTTGTTGTTCCAATGAAATAAAAGTTTCGGTTCTGGAAACACCCGGTATCGATTGTATTTTTTTAGAAAGCAATTGCATCAAATGCTCATTATCTTGGCAAAGAATCTTTATTAAAATACTCCAATTTCCGGTGGTGTAATGACATTCCAACACTTCCGGGATTTTTTTTAGTTCTCTTACAGTGTCAGAATTATTGGTAGCTCTGTCTAAATAAATCCCTACAAACGAAAGGGTTTTGTACCCTAAAGCTTTGGTATTTAATACATATTTAGAACCTAACAATAGTCCGGATTCTTCTAACTTTTTGATGCGTTGGTGAATTGCAGTTCCAGACACACCTACTTTTTTGGCTATTTGCAACAAAGGCACTCTGGCATCTTCCATCAAACTACGGATGATTTCTTTATCGATACCATCCATCTTAACATTTTTATCCATAAAAAAAGTTTTGGTAAAAAATTTTACCAAAACTAATGTTTTTGATTGAAAATCTAATGATTTTATGAAGAAATGCTTCTCTTGATACTTTTAGTAAACCAAATTCTCAGAATTATACCCCTGGTACATGGTATCTTTTTCATGGAATATTATCCCGTGCTCTTGTAATTCCAATAAAATTGGCTGATAAATTTCCGGTAAAATTGGAATTTGCACTCCCGGAATACACCATCCTTTGGTCAATGTTCGCAAAGCAGCAATTGCCAGTGGCAAACCTACTGTTTTTGCCATGGCTGTATAGGTTTGGTCTTCTCCCAAACAAACCATGGTAGCATCTATTTGTTTTTGCTGACCATCTAATTCATAACCAAACTTGTGGTACATTACAATCATGTCTTTGTCATGAGGTTGTAATTTCCATTTTTCAGACAAAATCTTCTCTAATATTTGGGCTGGTGTCGCATTTTTTAATCCAACCATTTTATTAGGGTTAAATAAATCTAACTCCACCAATTTATACCATAACACATCATCTTGGTCTATTTTTAAATAATGGCGTAGTTTCAATTCCACAGAATCGGTTGGGTGGTAAGCCAAAAATGCATTTGTAAAATCTCGGTAACTCATGTTTTCAGAGTCTTCGATGGTATAGTTATCATCTGTCATTCCTAATTGCACCAACATATCCCATGCTTTGGAAAAACCTACTCTACGTAATGTTCCCCGATACATAGTAGCGATGTTTTCTAACCCATAAATACTTCGGTATTTTAGGGAATCGCGATTGGCGTATCCTTCAAAGGTACCATACCCCTCTACTTGCATAAACTCGGTTCTACGAAATAGTTTTTGATACGGAATGTATTTATACTTTCCTTCTTGAATAAATTTAGAAACGCCACCTTGGCCGGCCAAAACCACATTTCTTGGATTCCAGGTAAATTTGTAGTTCCATAAGTTATCGTCACTTTCCGGAGCTACCAAACCACCGGTAAACGATTCAAACAAAATCATTTTTCCGCCTTGTTTTTTAATTTTATCTATCACTTGCATGGCACTCATGTGATCAATCCCAGGATCCACTCCTATTTCGTTGAGCAGCATGACTCCGTTTTGAACGGCTTCTTCGTGCAAATTTTTCATCCCATCACTTACATAAGACGCTGTAAACAAATGCTTTTTAAATAATATACAATCCTTGGCAACTTCTAAATGCAAATGGGCAGGCAACATCGAAACCACTACTTCATGCGAACTAATTAGCTGTTTTCGTTGTGCTTCATCCTCTAAAATATTGATAGCTAAAATGGCAACATTGGGATGGTCTTTTACGATTTTGGTCGCCAATTCTGTATATACGTCTACAATGGTAAGTCCATAGGAATGGTCTTTCATTTTTTGCAACCAATAAGAAATCATAGAGGAAGTAGATCTTCCGGCACCAATCAACAATATGCGTTTCATAAATTATATTTGTTTGTTTAGTATTACAAATCTATAAAAAGAGTTATATTTATAACAATTTAAAGCCTATAAAGTTTAATTTAACAAAATCGATGGTGTTATATTCCTAACTGCAGAATAAATTCTTAAATTTGAGCAGTTATTTATTTTAAATAAGATGAGCAAACAAATGATTATTACAGGACTTCTTTTCGGAATTATTGCCATTGTTTTAGGAGCTTTTGGAGCACACGGTTTAAAAAAGCATTTATTGCCTGAACAATTGATTTCGTTTGAAACCGGGGTGAAATATTTAATGTATCACGGATTATTTTTACTTGTTGTTGCTAAATTTGATTTCATTCCAACTGCTGCTCTATCTAGTATCTATTGGTTGGTTGTAGTTGGGGGGGTGTTTTTTTCTGGTTCCATCTTTTTACTAACTACTGAGGGGTTGATTGGATTTAGCATCAAAAAAATTGCATGGATTACTCCAATCGGAGGAACTCTTTTAATTATTGCTTGGATTTTAACACTTTGGAATGCGTTAAAAGCAAACTTTTAAAGTGAATGTCATCAAATGTTTAACGAACTAAAAAGACCATTTGCTTTTTGTTAAAAAGGCTTTGTTTTTAGTGTTTTTTTGTCCATTCAAACACTAAAATCCCTTACATTTGTAACCAAATTACACAACAAACCACAATTTTATGGAAACATACAACTCCTTTACGAAATCGATTTCGTTGGAAAAATATGGAATAAGTAACGCCGTTAAAGTAATTTACAATCCTTCTTACGACTTTTTATACCAAGAAGAATTAAATCAAAACCTCGCTGGTTTTGAAAAAGGGCAACTAAGTGAATTGGGAGCCGTTAATGTGATGACCGGAGAATTTACCGGAAGATCCCCAAAAGATAAGTACATTGTGAAAGATGCCACTACAGAAAATACCATTTGGTGGAATAGCACCGAAGCTCCAAACGACAACAAACCAATCACTACAGATACTTGGAATGCTTTAAAAGAAACTGTTGTTACTCAACTTTCCAATAAAACTTTATATGTGGTTGATGCTTTTTGCGGTGCCAACGAAGATACCCGATTAAAAGTGCGTTTTGTGATGGAAGTGGCATGGCAAGCCCACTTTGTGAAAAATATGTTTATTCGTCCGACTGAGGAAGAGTTAGAAAACTTTGGAGAACCTGATTTTGTGGTAATGAATGCCTCCAAGACTACTTTTAAAGATTATGCGGCACATGGATTAAATTCAGAAGTATTTATTGCTTTTAATTTAACCGAGAAAATGCAAATCATTGGCGGTACTTGGTATGGTGGTGAAATGAAAAAAGGGTTGTTTGCCATGATGAATTACTATTTGCCTTTAAAAGGAATTGCAAGCATGCATTGTTCTGCCAATAAAGGCGAAAATGGGGATGTTGCAGTATTTTTTGGATTGTCAGGTACTGGAAAAACCACTTTGTCTACCGATCCAAAAAGAGAGTTGATTGGAGATGACGAACACGGCTGGGACAAGGAAGGAGTTTTTAATTTTGAAGGCGGTTGTTATGCCAAAACTATCGATTTAAGCAAAGAAAACGAACCAGATATTTACCATGCCATTCGCAAAGATGCATTGTTAGAAAATGTGACATTGGATGAAAACGGCAAAATTGATTTTACCGATGGTTCAGTAACTCAGAATACCAGAGTTTCTTATCCAATTTATCACATTGACAATATTGTAAAACCAGTTTCTAAAGCTGGTCATGCCAATAAAGTAATCTTTTTAACTGCTGATGCATTTGGTGTGATGCCTCCGGTATCTAAATTAACTCCAGAGCAAACACAATATTATTTCTTATCCGGATTTACTGCCAAATTAGCTGGTACAGAAAGAGGAGTAACAGAACCCCAACCTACTTTTTCTGCTTGTTTCGGAAAAGCCTTTTTAACCTTACATCCTACCAAATATGGGGAAGAATTGGTAAAAAAAATGGAACAACACCAGGCAACTGCATATATGATCAATACCGGATGGAATGGTACCGGAAAAAGAATCTCCATCAAGGATACCAGAGCAATTATTGATGCTATTTTAGATGGCAGCATTGAACAAGCTGAAACCAAAATAATCCCTGTATTTAATTTAGAAGTTCCTACTGCTTTACACGATGTAAATTTTGCAATTTTAGACCCAAGAGATACTTACGAAAACGCTTCCATTTGGGAAGAAAAAGCAACCAAGTTAGCCAAATTATTTATAGCAAACTTTGCACAATACACCCAAAATGAATTAGGAAAACAATTGGTAGTGGCAGGCCCAAAAGTAAACTAACCAAACTTACATACTTTTAATTGAAAAGAGCTGGAAAATTCCAGCTCTTTTTTATGTTTATAACCTATTGAATTATTTATCCTTATTTACTTTGGCAATATACTTTTCCAAAGCCATGGTCATGGATGGAGCCTCTGGAGAAGGAGCCATGATATCTATACGCAATCCATGGTCTAGTGCTTCTTTTTGGGTGGTGCTACCAAAAACAGCAATACGAGTATTGTTTTGTTTAAAATCAGGAAAGTTTTTAAATAATGATTTGATTCCGGTCGGGCTAAAAAAGGCCAACACATCGTAATATACATCTGCCAAATCGGACAAGTCACTCATTACTGTGCGGTAAAAAATACCTTGTTTCCAATTTAAATTTAGGTTGTTTAAAGTTTCTGGAACATCCGCATTCAAAACATCTGTAGATGGCAATAAGAATTTTTCTTCTTTATACTTTTTAAACAAAGGAGTTAAGTCAGCAAAATCTTTTTGTCCTACATATATCTTACGCTTTCTGTAAACTACATAGCGTTGCAAATAAAAGGCAATGGCTTCTGATTGACAGAAATACCTTAAATCTTCCGGAACTTTATAACGCATTTCTTCAGCTACTCTAAAAAAATGGTCTACTGCATTTTTACTGGTAAGAATTATGGCATTAAAATTATTTAAATCTATTTTTTGTGCTCTAACGTCTTTGGCAGTAAGTCCTTCTACATGAATAAAAGGTCGGAAATCTATCTTAACTTTATGTTTTTGGGCTATATCTAGATAAGGGGACTTCTCATCTTTAGGCTCTGGTTGAGAAACCAAGATAGTTTTCACTTTCATCTTTTCAATTTTAATTATTTTTTTTGGAAGATGAAAAATCCATTTGAAACAAGTTTTATTTAATTATAAATTTGTTAACGGACATTTCATAATCATCTTATAATCAGTTTTTAATCAGAAAACGGTATGCCAAATAAAAAGGTGCCATTTCAAGGGCACAAAGATACAAAATAAAATAATAAAATTTAGGAAAAATTAACGTTCTAAAAATCCATACACTATTTATATATAAAGCTATGTTGATACTGAAAATTAAGCCAATAAATAAATATAAAACCGGAGTAACTATCATTCCATTAAAATAAAATATAGCAACTATAGGCAATAGAATAACTCCTAAATAACTTCTGTAGCTATGTTTATAAAAATGAAATTGCTCAGTAAAATCCTCCAAATGAAAGGTTACTGCAATAATATTCTCTAAAAAATACTTACTTAAAACAACAAAAACAAATAGTACTAAAATCTGGACAAACAAATTAAAATCGTATAAATTGCCCCAACCTACAGCAGCAAAAAACAACTGTATTAAAAAAGAAAAACTAATTGTTTTGGTTATAAATAAAAGTATATAGAATCCAGATTGTGATCTTGGGGAATCTTTATATATCCTTAAAAATTTATCCGTGTAAATCAATCTAATATAGTCGTAGAACTTTATCGGAAAATATACTTTACCAAGTACCAAAAACAAAAATGCCAATATAAAAAAATATACTGCCCAATCTTGTATGCCAATAATTCTATCTTGTAAAGTATTCATAACGCGCAAAGGTATTTTATTTAACTAATTTTTTTAGTTTAAAATTATTTAAAATTTACTGCTTCGATATAAAATCATTTACTTTTGCTAACAAATCACAAGCATGTCAAAAATTGTTATTATTCCCACGTATAACGAACGTGAAAATATTGAAGAAATCATCCATGCTGTCATGCAATTGCCAGATGAATTTCACGTACTTGTGGTTGATGATTTTTCTCCAGATGGCACTTATTTACAAGTACAAGAACTACAAAAAAAATATCCCGATTCTTTATTTTTAGAAATTCGCAAAAAGAAATCTGGTTTAGGCAGGGCCTATGTTCACGGATTTGAATGGGCTTTAGCAAATGAATACGAGTATGTTTTTGAAATGGATGCCGACTTTTCACACAACCCACAAGATTTGGTCAAATTATGGAAAGCTTGTGCAGAACACGGTTATGATGTTGCAATTGGTTCCAGATATGTGAATGGTGTTAATGTGGTAAATTGGCCATTGAGCAGGGTTTTGTTAAGCTATTTTGCTTCCATCTATGTGAAGTGTATTACCGGAATGAAAATCCACGATGCTACCGCAGGATTTATTTGTTATAAAAGAGAAGTTTTGGAAAGAATTGGCATCAAAAAAATCAAATTTGTAGGCTATGCTTTTCAAATTGAAATGAAATACAGAGCTTTTGTAAGAAAATTTAAAATTACAGAAGTTCCAATTATTTTTACCGATAGAACCAAAGGCACCTCTAAAATGAGCAATGCCATTATAAGAGAAGCTATTTTTGGAGTCATTAAATTACGAATCAACCATTTTTTTAAAAAATTATAACCATGGGTATAGTCATTAAAAATGCATGCTTGGTAAATGAAGGTGAATCTAAAATAGTAGATGTTCGCATTGTTAACCAACACATCGAAAGAATTGATCCATCCATTACGCCATCTGAAAATGATGAAGTAATGGATGCTTCAGGTTTGCATTTATTCCCAGGGGTAATTGATGATCAGGTGCATTTTCGTGAACCCGGACTCACCCACAAAGGCAATATTGCATCAGAAAGCAAAGCAGCAGCTGCAGGTGGTATTACCAGTTTTATGGAACAACCTAACACTGTACCTAATGCCATTACCCATGAAATATTAGAAGAAAAATATGCCATTGCTGCTCTTACCTCTACTACCAATTTTTCATTTATGTTAGGTGGTACCAACCTCAACATAGAAGAAGTTAAAAAAACCAACGGAAAGAATATTGCAGGAATTAAATTGTTTTTAGGGTCTTCTACCGGAAATATGTTGGTAGATAAAGAAGAAGCCATTGAAGCTATTTTCAGAAATACACCATTACCTATTGCTACCCATTGTGAAGATGAAAATACTATCAAAGCCAACTTAGCCAAATACCAAGCGGAATTTGGAGAAGATATTCCGGTAAAATACCATCCGCATATCAGAAGCGAAGAAGCTTGTTTTATTTCTTCTTCCAAAACAGTGGAATTGGCAAAAAAAACCGGAGCCAAATTGCATGTTTTTCACTTGTCTACTGGCAAAGAGTTAAGTTTGTTTAGAAATGATATTCCTTTAAAAGACAAAAAAATTACTGCAGAAGTTTGCATCCACCATTTGTGGTTTTCGGAAGAAGATTACGAAACCAAAGGCAACTTTATTAAATGGAATCCTGCAGTGAAAACCTTAAAAGACCGAAGCCTACTTTGGGAAGGACTTTTAAACGATACTTTAGATTGCATTGCAACCGACCATGCACCACATACTTTAGAAGAAAAACAAAATAAATATGGCAAAGCTCCTTCTGGTGGACCTTTGGTACAACACGCACTTCCTGCCATGTTACAAAAATACCATGAGGGAATTATTAGCTTAGAAAAGATTATTGAAAAAATGTGCCACAATCCGGCCATCATATTTCAAGTTGAGAAAAGAGGTTTTGTAAGAGAAGGCTACTTTGCTGATTTGGTATTGGTAGATTTAAACCAATCATGGAAAGTGGAAAAAAATAATATTTTGTACCTTTGTGGCTGGAGTCCGTTTGAAGGAACTACGTTTCAAAGTTCGGTAAAATCTACCATGATCAATGGCCAATGGGTATATCAAAATGGCCAATTAACAGGTATAAAAAGTGGCCAACGTTTAACTTTTGACCGATGAAATTAGTTCCTTTGATTGTTTTGCTTAGTTTTCTATCATGTAATGAGTCTGCTGTTCCAAAACCCGAAAAGCTGCTTAATGAGGAAACCATAGAAG
>CAZAHJ010000018.1:0-27245 GCA_964485115.1 uncultured Flavobacterium sp. | reverse complement strand
CTACCACAATACCGTGTGCTTGCTCAATACAGCTATCGCATATATGGGCTTCTATACCAGCAATTAAAATATTGGTTTCCGCTTTTCTTCTGCCACAAAAGCCACAATGTAAAGTTTGTTTTGCCATTTCTATTTGGTTCAAAGTTCAAAGTTTATTGTTTCAAGTCAGATGCACCTGAAACGGAAAACTTCAAACTAAAATAATTTATCTTACTAATACTTCGTCAATCATTCCGTAAGCTTTGGCTTCGTCTGCTTTCATCCAGTAGTCTCTTTCAGAATCTTTGTACACTTTGTCAAAGCTTTGCCCGGAATGTTTGGCAATAATTTGGTACAACTCGTCTTTTAATTTCAACATTTCTTTTAAGTTGATTTCCATATCGGTTGCAACTCCTTGTGCACCTCCTGATGGTTGGTGAATCATCACTCTGGAATGTGGCAAAGCAGAACGTTTACCTTTGGCACCTGCACACAACAATACCGCACCCATAGAGGCAGCCATACCGGTACAAATAGTAGCTACATCAGGTTTTACGTATTGCATGGTATCGTAAATTCCCAAGCCTGCATACACGCTTCCACCTGGGGAGTTGATATAAATTTGAATGTCTTTGGAAGCATCTGCACTCTCTAAAAACAACAACTGTGCTTGGATAATGTTGGCCACATAGTCATCTACACCGGTTCCTAAAAAAATGATGCGATCCATCATCAATCTTGAAAAAACATCTAATTGCGATACGTTTAACTGACGTTCTTCAATAATGTATGGTGTCATGGCAGCAGTAATTTTATCAAAATACAAACTGTTTACCCCATGGTGTTTGGTGGCATATTTTCTGAATTCTTTTCCTATATTTTTCATTTTTAGAAATTTATTGTTGGATGCTAAGATAAGATTTTTATATACTTTACAAAAGTACCGATAAACTGGCATTTTGCAATTTACTTAACGAGATATTTAGAAATGAAAAGACCGGAAATTTTCCGGTCTTAGGTTTTGATTTATTTGGTGAAATTATTCTCCGTAAGACAATTTGATAAAATCATTGTACCCAATTTCTTGTTTTTTGGCTGGAACTTTTTCCATAAACAATTGGGTAATTTTTTTAGATACCAATTCGTCTGAAATACGTTTTACTTCGTCTTGGTTGGTTAAAACTCTACGAACAATATTGTCAACCTCTTCTTGGCTTGGATCCATCATGCCAAACTGAGCCATTTGTGCCCTGATGTTATCAGAAGTGAAATTTTTAATGTCTTCAAAAGTTACTTGTAAATTGTGATCTCTGAATAATTTTCCTTCAATTAATTGGTAACGAATTCCTTTTTCAGATCTTTCGTATTCTGCTCTTGCTTCTTCTTCGGTTAATTCTTTTTCACCAGAAGTTTGCAACCATTTGATTAAAAACTCTTTTGGCAAATCAAATTTGGTGTTTTCCAGCAAAAAGTCGGTTACTTCATTTACAAATTTGTTGTCACCAAACGATTGGAATTGCTTGATGGCATCTTCTTTGATTTTTTCTACCATTTCTTTTTCACTAGAAACGGTTCCGGCAGGAAAAATTTTATCGAATAATTCTTGGTTTAATGCTGCTTTTTCCGATTTGGTAATGTTATCAATTTGAATTGTAACCGGTACATCTAAACCATGTACTCTGTCGTGATCAATTTTTAAGAAATCCATCAATTTGTGTTCGTCATTAAACAAATCTTTGGTAGAAACTTCGATGCTTTCCCCAATTTTTTTTCCTACAAATTTTTTGGCAACTTTCTTTTCAAACGCTTCAACTTCTATCTCCGATTTTTGGTTAATTCCTTCGTTTTCATTCAAAAAAGTTACATTCAAATCTGCACCGTTTTCTACAACATCCAAAGCTTGAACTTTCCCGTAGTGTTTTTGAATACGAGAAACTTGGTCTTCCAACATTTTTTTGTCGGGTACTACCTGGTAGTGGGTAATTTTATTTTTTGCACCTAAATCTACTTCAAAACTTGGAGCCAAACCAATTTCAAAATCAAAGCTAAAATCTTCTTGGTCAAAGTTCATTTCGTTGGTAGCTTTTGGCAAAGCAGAGCCTAACAATTCTAATTTTTCTTCTTGGATGTAGTTTTGCAAAGAGTCTTGCAACAATTTGTTAACTTCGTCAAATAATACCGCTTTTCCGTATTGTTTTTTAATCAAGCTCATGGGTACATGGCCTTTTCTAAAACCTGGAATATTTGCGTTTTTACGGTAATCGGTTAAAGTTTTTTCCACTTTTTCGGCATAGTCCGCTTTGTTCACCTTGATAGTGATTACTGCATTTAGTGGATCTAATTGATTTTTTTGAATGTTCATAATGATAACGTAATAAATGACTTAGGTTGATTTTTTTTCAATGACCAACCTTTTCAGGTAGGCTTATTTTTGGCATGCAAAAGTAGTCCTTTTTTTCTAATTTTCAAGACTTTCCAAAAAGTTAACTTTCATCTGGGACTTTTCTGAAAGATTACATATAATTGGTTAAATTCCTCTAAATTTTTTAAAAAACAACGGCCTATTCTTTTAGATTTGTTATACATACTTAAAACTAACTATGAATCGAATTTTTTTAACCTTAACTCTAAGTATTTTCTTTTGCAATAATGCAGTTAGTGCCCAAGAATTTAAGTTTCCAAGCAATAGCAATTATTTAACCTCTGTGCCAACTCCGACAAAATTCTTCGGTTATGAAATTGGTGCTTGGCATCCGGATTTTTTTCAGGTAGTTGCTTATACCAAAGAGTTAGGTCAAATTTCAGACCGGGTACAAACAAAAACCATTGGATTTACCCATCAGCAAAAACCTTTGCAAGCGGTAATCATTTCAAGTCCTCAAAATTTACAACGATTAGAAAGCATTCGTCAAAACCATTTAAACCGATTAGAGGGGAAAAATAACGATATGAATGCACCTGCTATTGTGTTTTTAAATTATACCATTCACGGAAACGAACCAAGTGGCTTAGGAGCCTCTATTGCCATGATGTATCATTTGGCAGCATCGCAAAGCAAAGAGGTTTCAGACTTGTTAGAGAATCTTGTTGTTATTATTGATCCTTGTATGAATCCGGATGGTTACCAAAAATTTGCCACTTGGGTAAATAGCAATCGAAGCTTTTATGGAGAAGGAAATCCGGTAGACAGAGAATTTAACGAGCCTTGGCCAGGAAGCAGATACAACCATTATGGGTACGACATGAATCGCGATTGGATGGCAGTAACCCAGCCTGAAAGTCAAGCACGAATTGCATGGTTTCATCAATGGAAACCCAATGTTTTAGGCGATTACCACGAAATGGGAACCAACGCAACTTACTTTTTTCAACCTGGAGTTCCCAGCAGAACCAATCCGTTAACTCCGGCAATCAACCAAGAATTGACCAAAAAAATTGCCAACTACCATGCTAAAAATTTAGATGCTTTAGGGAGTGCCTATTATTCTGCAGAAGGTTTTGACGATTTTTATTACGGAAAAGGTTCTACTTATCCTGATATCAATGGATGTGTTGGTATTTTGTTTGAACAAGCAAGCTCTCGTGGGCATGCCCAACAAAGTGTGAATGGATTGGTCACCTTTGCTTTTACCATTCAAAATCAATTCGCAACCAGCTTGTCCACCTTAACAGCAGCAAAAGATTTACGAAAGGAATTATTGGTGTACCAACAACAATTTTTTCAAAATCAAAAAGGAAAAACCAAACAATATTGGTTGGCCAGCAAAGGAGATGTAAGTAAGTTAGATGTTTTTGCCAAAATGATGCAAAACCATCAAATTGAAGTAGTACAACCAACCAAATCTGTAACCATCAAAGGAAAAAATTATTCAAATAACCAAGTTATTGTTTTGCAAACCAATGCGTTAAATATTGGTTTGGTAGAGGGGATGTTTGACAGAAGAACCCAGTTTGCAGATAGTTTATTTTACGATATTTCCAGCTGGAGTATGGATTTGGCTTATGGCTTGGAATTGGAAATTGGAAATAAAAGTGTAGAAACGGTTCCTTATTCATTAAAAAGAGATGATAGCTTTTTATTGGATAAAAACTCTAAAGTTTTTTTGGTTGATTGGCAAGATAGAATGGCTCCAAAAGTAGCTTTTGAATTGTTGCAAAAACAAGTATTGGTAAAAGTTGCCAAGAGAAAATTTCAATACCAAGGCAAAGAATTTCCGCACGGAACATTGATAATAAATGCCAAGCAACCTAATATCTCTGAGGAAAAATTACATGAGCTTTTACAACAAATGATTGCAAAACATCCGGTTACAATTACAGGTTTACCAACTTTTGATACCTCCGGAATTAATTTGGGTAGTCCGCAAGTAGCAGCTTTAAATCTACCAAAAATGGCTATGTTGGTTGGTAACGGAATGACACCACAAGATGTAGCAGAAATTTGGCATTTGGCTGACCAAACCATGCAAGTACCATTGGTGAAAATAGATGTTCAAAATTGGAATCGAATTCAGTGGAATGATTTTAATGTAATTATTTTACCAAGTGGTAGATTGCAATTATCTGAAAATCAAACCAAAGAATTGGAAAATTGGATGGTTAATGGAGGAACCATTATAGGAATCAAAAATGCAGTGACATTTTTACACAGCCAAAAATGGATAGATGCCGATTGGAAAAAAAATGAAAATACTTCTAAAGCAAAAGGCATTTTGTATGAGAATAGATCTGATTACGAAGGTGCCAAACAATTGGGTGGAGCTATTTTAGAAGCTAATTTAGATCTTACGCATCCTATTAACTACGGAATTTCTTCTAACAAAATAGCGGTGTTTAAAAATCATTTAAGTGCCATGCAACCAGACAGTCAAAGCTACAACAATCCTATTTTATTTAGCAGCAAGCCATTGATTTCTGGCTATGCCCCAAAAGGAATCCCGGAGTTTTTAGGAAATACTTCGGTATTCAAAGTAGCAAGAAAAGGAAGCGGTAGAGTAGTAGCAATTAACGATAATCCTTTGTTTAGAAGTTATTGGGTTGCCACTGAAAAGTGGTTTTGGAATGCGGTATTTTTTGCCAAGGAAATGTAACTTTTTATCTTTAAACAATACTGATTAGTAAAATATTGAATTATGTTACAGTTTTTAAAGTATGTATTAGCAACCATCATCGGGATTGGGACGTTTTTAATTTTAATCTTTTTAGGATTTACCATTTTCGGAGCAATTTTTGGAGGTTCCTCTTCACCAACAGTGGAAAAAAACTCTGTTTTAGAGTTGGATTTAAGCTCGGTTAGTTTAGACTACACAGGTAAGTACACCGATCCATGGTTATCGCAGTTTAATGAAGGAAACATGGGATTGAGTATTTTGGTAAAATCCATTGCTCATGCCAAGAAAGATGAAAACATCAAGGGAATTGTATTACTTAACAACACTTATAGCTTAGGTGCTGCACAATCTAAAGTAGTTCGAGATGCATTGGAAGATTTTAAATCTTCTAAAAAGTTTATTGTGTCGTATGCCGACATGTATTCGCAAAACCAATACTACATCAATTCGGTAGCAGATACTATTTATTTAAATCCGGTTGGAAGCATCGATTTTAAAGGATTGGCTACAGAAGTCATGTATTCTAAAGGTTTTCAAGACAAAATTGGGGTAGAAATGCAGGTCATCCGTCACGGAAAATACAAAAGTGCTGTTGAGGGTTATTTGGATAACCAAATGAGTGCCGAAAACAGAGAGCAATTACAATTTTTACTCAATGATATTTGGAATAATTTGGTGCAAGATATTGCCAAAAGCAGAAAGCTTACCGTAGAGCAGTTAAATCAAATCGCTACCAATTTAGAGGCAAGAACTCCTGAGTTGGCTTTAAAAAACAAGTTGATTGACAAGATTGCTTATGAAGATCAGTTTCATGCTGGAATCAAAAAAGCATTGAAAGTAGAAAAGAAAGAGGATTACAAAAAAATATCTATCCAAGATTATGCATCTGCCAACTTGAGCAAATTAAACGATAGCAAAGCCAAAGATTATATTGCCATCATTTATGCACAAGGAGAAATCATGCCAGGAGAGGGAAGTGTTAACGTGGTAAGTGAAGGAGCCATGCGAAAATCATTACAAGAAGCCAGAGAGGATGACGATGTAAAAGCCATTGTGTTGAGAGTAGACAGTCCTGGAGGTAGTGCATTAACATCAGAACTAATTTGGAGAGAAATTGAATTAACCAAAAAGAAAAAACCAGTGGTGGTTTCCATGGGGAATGTTGCTGCATCCGGAGGATATTATATTGCATGTAATGCCAATAAAATTGTAGCAGAGCCAAATACCATTACAGGATCTATTGGAGTTTTTGGGGTATTACCAACTTTTCATCCATTGGCTACCCGTTGGGGTTTGAATGCAGAACAAGTAGTGACCCATGAAAATGCAGTTGATTTTTCTGTTTTTGAGCCATTAAGTGATAAATCTCGTGAGGTAATTACCGAGAGTATTGAAAATGTATATGATGTATTTTTAGACAGAGTTTCTAAAGGAAGAAAAATGACACGTGAACAAGTAGATGCGATAGCACAAGGCAGAATTTGGACAGGTACCCAAGCCAAAGAAAGAGGATTGGTAGATGAAATAGGTAACTTACAAAATGCTATTGAAATAGCTGCTAAATTGGCAAAAGTAAAATCTTATAAAACCACTAGTTATCCAATTTTTGAAAACGAATTTGCCTTTGAAGATTTACTTTCTCAAATAGGGATGAAACAAACTCGTGAAGAAATGATTCAAAAAGAATTAGGTCCGGAAGCATATCAAATGATGTTACAATTGCGTAAAATCAAACAATACCAAGGAGTGCAAGCAGTATTGCCTATTCAAATTAAAATTTAATACTTAACGTGAGTTCGATATAAGTAAATTAGTTTGTGAAAAACACTTTGTGGTACTCTGTGGCTTCTTTGAGATTTTTGTAAAATAACAAAAATAGCTATAACACAAAATGCACTAAGTATACACAAAGTTACACAGAGAAAACTCTGTATTTAATTATATTGCCATCAATATCATAAACTTAAATATATTTCTTGTGTCGAATTCACTTTACTAAATTGTTTTCAGGTTAATTACCCATAAAAGGTGTCCAAAAGTTGTAGGTTTTGTCAAGTTGAACTTGTTTCAGCTTTTAAAACAACTTTCGGGCACTTTTTTCTTTGCATAATTTTATCAAAAGTAAAGAGCTAAACACGTACTTTTGGATTTAAAATTTAACATTTTGAAAACCAAAACATCTCAAGCGTTAAACATCTATTTGATATTGGCAGCATTGTTTATATGCTCTTTAGTAGTCTCCAATTTAATATTTCAAAAGTTTTTTAGTTTCGATTTTTTTGGTCTGTATACTTTTCAAATATCTGTGGGCATTTTGCCTTATCCCATTACTTTTTTAATTACCGATATCATCTCAGAAATTTATGGAAAGCAAAAAGCCAACCAAGTGGTTACGATAGGGATTTTTGCATCTGTTTTTTCTATGATCATTATTTATACTGCCAATGCGGTACCTGCTATTGCGACTTCTCCAGTATCGGACGAATTATTTACCAAGGTTTTTGGTCAAACTGCATTGGCTGTGTTAGCCTCTATGTTGGCTTATTTATTTGCTCAATATGTAGATATCATGGTTTTTCACTTTTGGAAAAGAGTGACCAAAGGCAAACATTTATGGCTTCGAAATAATTTTTCCACCTTCACTTCGCAATTTGTAGATACTTTTTCGGTATTGTTTTTGCTTTGCTTTTTCGAAATTCTTCCTTGGAATGTGTTTGGAGATTTGTTGTTGAGCGGTTTTTTGTTTAAAGTATTGGTGGCCATTTTAGATACGCCTTTTTTATATTTCGCAGTGTATGCTTTACAACGAAAATTTGGTTTGCAATGGGGGGAGGAAGTATCTTTGTTAAATGAGTAAAAATAATGCAATTATGAAGAAAAAAATTTTCATTGGTTTGGGTGTTTTTGTGGTATTGTTTTTCGGAACCCTTTTGGCTGCGCCTTTTTTGTTTAAAGACAAAATCCAAGCATTTGTTTTACAAAGTATCAACGACAACCTGAATGCTAAGGTGAATTTATCAAAAGTGGATATTAGTTTGATTAAAAACTTCCCAAGAGCTACGGTAAAAATAAAAGATTTGAGTGTGGTAAACCTCGCTCCATTTGAAGGAGATACTCTGTTTTACAGCCAAAATTTAGAATTGAAAATGTCGGTGATGGAGTTGTTTAAAAAAGAAGGTGAGGCCATGGAAGTAAAATCTATCGTAGCGGATAATGCTTTGGTGCAAATTTTATTCAATAAAGACGGTATTGGAAATTACGACATTGCCATAAAAAAAGAGGAAGAAAAATCTGAAGCTACTACATCATTTTTTCAAATGAAAATTCAAGAATATGCCATAAAAAATAGTCGTTTTGTTTTTAACAATGCACAAAGCAATATGCGAATGGAGTTGTTTGATATCCAACACCAAGGAAAAGGAGATTTTACAGCCAAACAACTAGATTTAGAGACCAAAACAACTACTAATTTGTCCTTTAATATGAATGGTACATCCTTTGCAAGTCGATTACCTTTGGCATTAGATGCGGTGATAGGGATGGACGTGGAAAACCAAAAATATACCTTCAAACAAAACCAAGCTTTGGTTCGTCAGTTGGTATTGCAATTAGATGGCTCTTTGCAAATGTTAGAAGAAGGACAGCAATACGATTTAACTTTTAAAACACCTAGTTCTTCTTTTCAAAACTTTTTGGCTTTGGTGCCATCTGCTTATTCCGGAAGTTTAGACAAAGTAAAAACATCAGGAAATTTTGAAGTCAATGGAAAGGTAAAAGGAAAACTTACTGAAACTACCATTCCAACTTTAGATATTACACTAAAAGCCAATAATGCATCCTTCCAATTTCCGGAATTGCCTAAAAAAGTGGAGCAAATTTTGTTGGATACACGAATCCAAAATCAAACCGGATTGCCTAAAGATACTTATGTAGATTTGAATCAATTGCAATTTAAGATTGACCAAGATGTGTTTAAAGCCAAAGCCAATGTAAAGAACTTGTCAGAAAATGCTTTGGTAGATGCGATGTTACAAGGAACCTTAAATTTAGGAAACCTACACAAAGCATATCCAATGACACTCGAAAAGCCATTGAGCGGAACATTATTTGTAGATGTTACTGCCAAATTTGATATGCAATCTGTAGAAAAAGGCAACTACCAAAATATCCAAAACCAAGGAAGCTTAAAGTTGCAAAACTTTACCTATACAGATTACCAAGGCAAAGGAATGCAAATTTCAGAGGCTGCCATTGCGTTTAATCCATCGGTTTTAAAACTTGAAAAATTTGTGGCTAAAACTGGTGCTTCTGATATCAATGCATTTGGGACTTTAGATAATTTTTACGGGTTTTTATTCCGCCATAAAAACTTACAAGGAAACTTTCAATTGCAATCTAACCAAATCAAAGTATCCGATTTTATGACTGCCGATGCTGCCGGAACCGAGAAAAAAGCTTCTACAGAAGCCTTAAAAATTCCAGCTTTTTTAGATTGTTCTATCACAGCCAATGCCAACACAGTTTTGTATGATAATTTAACGCTTAAAAATGTTTCCGGTAAACTATTAATCAAAGACGAAACGGTGACATTACAAAACGTAAAAACCGACATTTTTGGTGGTCAAATTGCGTTTAATGGTGCAGTTTCTACCAAAAATGAAACCCCAACTTTTAATATGGATTTGGGTTTACAAGCAGTAGACATCATGCAGAGTTTTACCCAAATGGAAACATTGAAAAAAATTGCTCCTATTGCAGGTGTGCTGAACGGAAAATTAAATTCAACCTTTCAGTTAAACGGAACTTTAGATGCGGTAGCATTAACCCCAAATATGCAATCACTTTCCGGTGATTTGTTTGGTCAGTTGTTGCAAACCAGCATCAACTCTAAAAACTCAAAATTACTGAATATTTTAGATGGCCAGTTTAATTTTATCGACTTTAGTAAACTGAATTTTAACGATTTAAAAACTGCATTACATTTTGAAAACGGAAAAGTAAATATCAAGCCTTTTGATATTAAATATCAGGATATAAAAATGACTATTGGAGGAACTCATGGCTTTGACCAGAGCATGAATTATTCAGTTAAGTTAGATGTGCCTGCCAAATACTTAGGAAACGAAGTAAACAACTTGTTGTCGCGATTAACCCCGGCAGATGCAGCTAAAATATCTGCTATTCCTATCACTGCAACTATTGGAGGAACATTTGCAAAGCCGAGTGTTTCTACTGATATGAAGTCGGCAACTACAGCACTGGCTAAAAATATAGCTGAGCAACAAAAAAATGCTTTGATAGGTAAAGGAACCAATGCTTTAGGAAATTTAATTGATCAAAACAGAAAGCCTGGAGATACCGCTAAAACAGTAGTTCCTACAACCAAAGAGGAGGTAAATCAACGTGTGGAAGAGGAAAAACAAAAATTGGAAGAAAAAGCCAAAGAAGAAGCTAAGAAAAAAGCAGGGGGTTTGTTAGATGGCTTACTTAATCGAAAAAAAGGAAACTAAATTAAAATGTTTATTAATACAAAAAACCAAACCCGTTAGAAGGTTTGGTTTTTTGATTTTCATAGTTTAGTTAATTCTTTAAGGCAAAGTAATAGTGGTAGTTTGACCTTGTTGGTTGGTAAAAGTTGCTTGATTGTCGCAAGTATTGTCACCGTAATCTAATATTCCGTTTACGTTGGTGCCTACCAAACTTACTTGCCCTTGTGAAATATGAGCACAAGTAAACTTTTTTATCAAAGGTTGAACAACAGTTACAGTTAAAGTGGTGTTGTTAGGACGGGTTACTGTTCTAGTTCCTGACACAGTTTTGTATACATTATCTGCCAAGGTTGGAGTGTCAAAGCCTTCAATTAATTGGATGGTTCTTGTGCCACTAAAGCTAAAGGTTGCTCCGTTTGGATAAATTATTTGTCCACCAGTTACAGTTCTTGTCCACTGCGGAATACCAGGAGTTTGGGTAGAGTTCTGACGAACCACAGTGCCTAAAATTTGACGATTGTTGACAAAATAATTACTTCTTTCAATGGTTAACGAACTTCCCGGAGTATATAATGGTCCGGATAAAGTAATGGTTAAAACTCCAGAACGGGTTACCCCTTGAAAAGTACATCCCGTTCCAAAATTCACGGTTACCACTTTAGGAAATTGTCCAGGGCCAGGATTGTTTATGCTTACCACTGCACATGAGGGTACAGCCAATAATTCGTTCGAAATTCCTTTGCCTGCCAATCCGTTTTCATGTACCAATTCCATGGCCATATTATCGTCACCCTCAGTCACAAAATCTGTTTGTGTTTGAAATCCAACCCAATCGTTTGAAACATTAGGGTTTTCAGTAGTTTCTTCTGTAGAGCAAGCAACCAATAAAGTAGTTGCTGCTACCCATAAAAAATGTTTTTTCATAAAGTAGTTAATTTAAGGTTTGGTTGTTAAGACTACATTTTAAATAAAAGGTTTAAAGCAGTATCAATTTAAAGATTTCTTTTTCAATTTTTGGATGATAGTTGATTCTAACATGGATTTCTGTTGCACTATTGTATCCGAAATTTCATTGGGAATAGTCATAGATAACACATAATGTTGCATTTTCCATTGTTGGTTTTCTTTCGCCATAACCCCACTACCTCTACAAATTTGAAAAGAGGTTTCTAATAATTCGTCAAACCAAGCGGTTTGTTGGTCTTTTGATAGGTAAATGTTTTTTTCTAATGATACAAAATGCCATGCTTTTCCTCGATCAAAATAGGGTTTGGCAAAAGTTTCAAAGTCTTTTCTATTCCAGTTTTCTGTAGCATCGGTTCCAATAAAAACAGCATCGTTGGTCATCAAACCAAAATAGCTGTTAAAATTTGCTTCCGATGCTGCTAAGTGCCAAGCATCAATAGTGGAAGCAATGTCTTTTTTTGTTTCTTCCACAGAAGATTTTTGGTCACAATTGCTTACAAGCACCAAAAGTATGATCCAATAAAATTTTTTCATCTTTTTTAATCAAAGATAAAAAAATCATCAGGCGATTTCTACAGGTTTTTTTACAAAAATTGTTCGTCGTGTTGGGTTTTATCTAATCCGATTAATTCTGATTTTTCAGAAACTCTAATCGGGATAAACCAATTTACTACTCGGTATAAAAGTAAAGAGCCAAAAAAAGTGAATGCAGAAACTCCAATCAAAACTAACATGTGACTTCCAAAAACTCCCCATCCACCATGCAATAAACTTGCATTTTCTCCTTGTGCAAAAATGGCAGTTAATATCATCCCCATGATACCTCCAACACCATGACAAGCAAATACATCTAAGGTGTCGTCAATTTCTTTTAGTTTTTTCCAATTCAAAGCCAAATTGGATACAATAGCGGAAATAAATCCAAAAAAGATACTTTGCGGAATGGTTACAAAACCAGCAGCTGGAGTAATGGCTACCAAACCAACTACAGCACCAATGCAAGCTCCTAATGCAGATGCTTTTCTTCCTTGAATGCGATCAAAAAATAACCAGGACATCATTGCCGAAGCAGATGCAATGGTAGTAGTTGCAAAAGCCAAAGCAGCAGTTCCGTTGGCTGCTAACGAAGATCCAGCATTGAATCCAAACCAGCCAAACCAAAGCATTCCGGTTCCTAACAACACAAAAGGAATATTGGTAGGAATGTGCTCTTTGTTTTTTCTTTTACCCAAATACAATGCTCCTGCCAAAGCAGCAAAACCAGCACTCATGTGTACCACGGTTCCACCAGCAAAATCTTTTATCCCAAAATAGGCTCCTAACAAACCTTGCGGATGCCAAACCATATGACACAATGGGGTATAAATAAAAATAGTAAACAACGCGATAAAATATAAGTAGGCAACAAAGCGAACTCTTTCAGCAAATGATCCAGTAATGATGGCTGGTGTTATCACTGCAAACTTCATTTGAAACAATGCAAATAACACAAACGGAATGCTAGAGGCCAATTCAAGATGTGGCAAGCCATTTACTTGGTCAAAAAAAGCAAATTGTAAAGGATTTCCGATAGTTCCGTAATGATTTCCATTAATGGTGAAACCTAAAGGTTCTCCAAAAGACAAGCTAAAACCAACAACTACCCATATTAATGATACCACTCCCAAGGAGATAAAACTTTGTAACATGGTGGAAATTACATTTTTTTTACCAACCATTCCACCGTAAAAAAAAGATAATCCGGGAGTCATTAGTAATACCAAGCACGATGCAGTTAGCAACCAAGCTATATCAGCATAAACTAGCTCCCCTTCTGTTCCAAAGAGTTCTTTGCTCGGAGTTTTTGTTTTCCAGAATACTGCTACCAAAGCTAAAACAATCATGGCGATAAACGATATAAGCCATCTTTTCTTAATTTTTGATTTCATCACCCTAAATTTTATAGGGTATAAATGTATAAAAATTACTTTTTTAAAAAATAAGCCTTGTTAAATTAGGGGGGATATTTTTTAATATTAACAAAAACATTAATTTTAAATTGTTAAATACTTAAGAATTGCTTTCCGATTAAGTATTATCTTTACCAACAAATCAATTAAATTGGGCATGAAACACGATTTTTTAGGATGGGTACCGGAAATTCTCCCTGAAAGTTTTTACGCAAAAGCATCTGCTCCCAGCAACATTGCCTTAGTGAAATATTGGGGAAAAAAGGCATCTCAAATTCCAGCAAATCCATCTATTAGTTTTACTTTAAATCATTGTAAAACCATTACTGAAATTACTTTTTTAAAGAAGGATAATCCAAATGATTTTTCTTTTGATTTTTGGTTTGAAGGTGCTAGCAAACCCGATTTCCATCCTAAAATTCAACAGTTTTTAGAGAGAATAGAAAGGTATGTTCCTGTGTTAAAGTGTTATCATTTAACCATCAAGAGCGAAAATACGTTTCCGCATAGTTCCGGAATTGCTTCCTCTGCATCTGCTATGGCAGCAATGTCTGCAGTAATTATCTCTTTTGAAAAAACATTGTGTATAAATAAATCAGAGGATTTTTGGTTGGCAAAAGCCAGTTTTTTAGCCCGATTAGGCTCCGGTAGTGCTTGCAGAAGTACCCAAGGGCCTTTAATGATTTGGGGAGAAAGTGAAATGGAGTCCACGACTGACGAGTTTGCAGTAGTTCATGATGTCATTCATCCAATTTTTCAAGATTTTCAGGATACTATTTTGTTGGTAGATAAAGGAGAAAAACAAGTATCAAGTACCTTAGGACATGGATTGATGAATGGGCATCCGTTTGCAAAAAACCGTTTTGCTCAAGCACATCAAAATTTAAAATCAATTACCCAAGCAATGAAAGAGGGTGATTTAGAGACTTTTATTGCTCTGGTAGAATCGGAAGCACTAACCTTACATGCCATGATGATGACTTCGCAACCGTATTTTATTTTGATGAAGCCAAATACTTTACGTGTGATTGAGGAGATTTGGAATTTTCGAAAAGAAACCAATATACCAGTGTGTTTTACCTTAGATGCCGGAGCTAATGTGCATGTATTGTATCCAAAACAAAACCAACAGGAGGTTTTAACATTTATAAAACACACGCTAGCAGCCTATTGTCAAAATAATCAATATATTTGTGATGAAATTGGTAGTGGTATTGAATACTTATAACCATATTATTTGAAATTTATGAAAGGACCACTTTTTTACTCTAAAATATTGCTATTCGGAGAATATGGTATTATTCAAGATTCTAAGGGACTTTCCATACCATATAATTTTTACAAGGGGGCTTTAAAAATGAGCAACGATTTGCAAGGTACTGCTTTGCAATCCAACCAAGCCTTACAAAAATTTGTGGTTTATTTAGAGCAACTAAGCAATGACCAACCACAATTGGTACAATTTGATTTGGTTGCTTTACAACAAGATGTTGCCAATGGCATGTATTTCGACTCTAGTATTCCGCAAGGTTATGGGGTAGGAAGTAGCGGTGCATTGGTGGCTGCTATTTACGACCAATATGCCTTTGATAAAATCACTGTTTTAGAAAACTTAACTCGAGAAAAGTTATTGCAGTTAAAAGCAATTTTTTCTGCCATGGAATCGTTTTTCCACGGAAAAAGTTCTGGATTAGACCCATTGAATAGTTATTTAAGTTTGCCAATTTTAATTAATTCAAAAGATCATATTGAGCCAACCGGAATTCCTTCGCAAAGTACCCAAGGCAAAGGTGCAGTGTTTTTAATCGATTCCGGCATAGTTGGTGAAACCGCTCCAATGGTGCAAATTTTTATGGAGAATTTGAAAGACCAAGGTTTTAGAAACATGATCAAAGACCAGTTTATCAAATACACCGATGCATGTGTAGAGAACTTTTTAAAAGGCGATTTGAAAAACTTGTTTTCCAATACCAAACAATTATCTCATGTGGTATTGCAGCATTTCAAACCCATGATTCCGTTACAGTTTCAAGAATTATGGCAAAAAGGTTTGGAAACCAACGACTATTACTTGAAGTTGTGTGGTTCCGGAGGTGGGGGCTATATTTTAGGGTTTACGGAAGATTTAAACAAGGCAAAAGAAGCTTTAAAGGACTATCGTTTAGAGGTAGTATACCAATTTTAATAACCAATCATGAACCGAAAAACCAAATGGTTTTTATGGAAACTTGCCAGCATGTTTTCGGTTATCAGGGGATATAATATTCCCGTAATTATATTGGCACAATATTTAGCAGCTATTTTTATTTTTTCAGAAGAACATGCTCCCAAGAAGATTTTGCTCGATTTTCATTTATTTTTATTGGTTGTAGCTTCTTCCTTAACCATTGCCTCGGGTTACATCATCAACAATTTTTACGATGCTCCCAAAGATTGGATCAATCGACCTAAAAAGAGCATGCTCGATCGTTTGGTTTCACAAAAAACCAAGTTGTATGTTTATTTTACCATTAATTTTTTAGTGGTGATGATTGCAATGGCAATTTCATGGAGAGCAGTATTATTTTTTTCTGCTTATATTTTTTCCATTTGGTTATATTCTCACAAAGTAAAAAAATACCCTATAGTGGGAAATATTTTGGCAACGTTACTTGCCATCACCCCATTTTTTGCCATTCTGTTGTATTATAAAAATTTCTACGGAGTGGTTTTTGCCCATGCTTTTTACTTGTTTTTATTGCTTTGGATTAAAGAGATTATCAAAGATTTAGAAAATCTCCCAGGTGATTTAACCCAGAATTACCGAACCATTCCGGTAGTTTACGGAGAAAACAAAGCCAAACAAGTAGTGTATTTGCTTACCACAATTACTTTAATTCCGCTGTATTTGTTAATTGAAGTAGAAGATGTGGGATACATGGATTTGTATTTTTATCTCAGCTCTATGGCTTTGATGCTATTAACTTATCGCTTGTATTTTGCTAAGGATAAAGCCCATTATCTTTGGTTGCACAATTGGTTAAAGGTGGTGATAGTTGGAGGAGTGTTTTCTATTATTCTGATTAAACCGGAGATATTATATTTTATTTTTACAATTTTTCAATGATAATTACATGCACAAAGATTTAATTTTTCCCGAAATAAAAAATGTTTACGTAGTTGCAGTAAAAGAATGGAACGATGATTTTGGAGCCAATATTTGGGTTGCCTATTTGGTAAACCATCAAGAAGAGGAAATAGACAATATTATGGTGGTTACCAAAGCATCCGGAACTTTGCAAGGTGAAATGCGAAAAACCTCTTTACTCCGCCATGCTTATCCGGTGTTAGGACCTTTTAGTGCCACTAAAATTGAATTAATACCACCTGATTTAGAAGCTTTAGACAACGAATTTATGGTGACCTTTTTTCAAGGAAAAACCTTATATGATAAAAAGTACTTTATTACCAAAGCCCAATTTGCAGAAAGTAACTTACAAAGGCTTCCGGTGTTGGAGAAAGATGGAATCATAGCTAGATAGATTTTCCTGATAACACTTTAAATAAAAATGAAGAAATGCACTTTTGGCATCTTTTGAAAAAAGGTATCTTTGTGTTCCAAAAACAAAAATTATGTCACAATCTATAGAACACGTAAAATGTTTGATCATCGGTTCAGGTCCTGCCGGATACACGGCTGCTATTTATGCAGCAAGAGCCAATATGGCTCCAGTTTTGTACCAAGGAATGCAACCGGGAGGACAATTAACTACCACCAATGAAGTAGAAAACTTTCCGGGCTATCCGGATGGGGTTACAGGGCCTGAAATGATGGTACAATTGCAAGCCCAAGCACAACGTTTTGGAACAGATGTAAGAGATGGTTGGGTTACCAAAGTAGATTTTTCTGGGCCTATACATAAAGTTTGGGTAAATGAAACTACCGAAGTGCATGCAGATACTATCATTATTTCCACAGGTGCTTCTGCCAAATATTTAGGTTTGCCATCAGAGCAACATTACTTACAATTAGGTGGTGGAGTTTCGGCTTGTGCGGTATGTGACGGATTCTTTTACCGTAACCAAGAAGTAGTAATTGTTGGAGCAGGTGACTCCGCTTGTGAAGAAGCCCATTATTTATCTAAATTATGCAAAAAAGTAACCATGTTGGTTAGAGGAGAAAAATTTAGAGCTTCTAAAATTATGGAAGATAGGGTTCGTAAAACCGAAAACATTACAATATTAATGAACACCGAAACGTTAGAAGTACTTGGTGACGGACAAGTGGTAACTGGAGTAAAAGCAATTAATAAAACTTCTAACGAAACCATAGAAATTCCTGCAACCGGTTTTTTTGTAGCTATTGGTCATCAGCCGAACACCGCAATTTTTAAAGATTATTTAGAGTTAGATGAAACAGGATATATCATCAATTTGCCGGGTTCTTCTAAAACCAATGTAGAAGGTGTTTTTGTAGCAGGCGATGCAGCAGATCATGTGTATCGTCAGGCAATTACTGCAGCAGGTACCGGATGTATGGCTGCTTTAGATGCAGAGAGGTATTTGGCCAGCAAAGAATAATTCATTTTTATTTATCATTTAAAAGGGAAGCAGTAGATGCTTCCCTTTTTAGTTTTTAGCAAAAACCCATTGAATTTTTTGCATTTTAGTTTCTCCTTTTGATGGAGAAAAACTAATTTCTATGGTGTTATCTATGTTAATCACTACTTTTTTGTTAGAAATTTCACTATATCCGGCTAGTCCTTTGCAATAACAAAAACGGCCAAAATACCAAGGAGCTTTTTCCAGAGCAGGAATTAGTTCTGCATTATTTTGAATTGTAGATGGCAAAGAAATCCAAATTTCTTCTTTGTAAAAATCATCTTGGTATTGGGTAGCTTCTTTTTCAAAAGTAATTCGATACAAAGTACTACCTGAAGCAAATTTGGTGCTGAGGTTTATTTCTTGATTCACATCATTGGTTACATGAACTTGACTATCTGGAAATTGCTCTATTTTTAACGATAGGTCTTCGTCATAATTTTTTAAAACCGGTATGGTTTGTAGTTTGAAATGGGAAACATCCTTTTTATTTTTGATAGAAGCACAACCCCAAAGCAAACCAATTACTGCAAAAAACCAGAGTATTTTTTTCATCTTTTGTAAATTATTTGTTGTTGAATTGATTCATGGTGTTTGCCAGTCCACACAATACAAAGCTTTCCACAATTTTCTTGCCAATTGCCAACCGCTCTGGTAGTTTTGCGTTTTCTTCTTCACTCCAATTTCCTAATACATAATCTACTTGTTGTCCTTTGGCAAAGGCATCGCTTATACCAAATCGAAATCTTGGATATTCCACTGTTCCCAACACAGCTTGGATGTTTTTCAGGCCGTTATGTCCGCCATCGCTTCCCTTCCCTTTGATGCGAATGGTGCCAAAAGGAAGGTTCAAATCGTCAGTTATCACCAAAACGTTTTCTTTTTCGATGTTTTCTTTTTCCATCCAATATGCCAAAGCTTTTCCGCTTAAATTCATGTAGGTACTTGGTTTGAGTAAAACTACTTTTCTTCCTTTGATACTCCAAGTAGCAATGTCTCCCAAACGTGCAGTTTCAAAGGTTAGTTGGGTTTCTTCGGCAATAAAGTCTAACACTTTAAAACCAATGTTGTGTCTGGTATTTGCGTATTCAGCACCAATATTTCCTAATCCTACTATCAAAAATTTTTTCATCGTTTCTTCTTCCTTTTGTTTTTTTCGGAACCAATGCCACATAGGGTTCTATTTTCTTGCAAAAATAACAAACCAAAGCCAACCATTTATTTATATTTGTTGTAATGCCTTATTAATGACAAATTTCAATTATTTAATTCTTCTTTGCCTCTCTCTTTTCTCATTTGCCCAAAAAGGGACATTGGAGTACCAATATTTTAGGGGGACTATTTTGCAGCATAATCCGGATATTGCTTATTTAACACAGGGACATCCTCAAGGAGCCATGCTAAGTTATCACTGGCAAACTGATGGTAGCAAAGAGTGGCATCATGCATTTAATTTTCCAAGCTATGGATTTGGAATGCAACACGTTTTGTATGACCATGCCACTTTGGGTGAAAATTATGGTTTAGGAGCTTTTTATCAATTTTATTTTTGGAAGAGAAGATTGTCTTTAAGAGTTCAACAAGGTATTGGTTACAACACCAATCCTTATCATCGAGAAAATAATCCTCGAAATACCGCTTTTGGATCGAATTGGCTGAGCAATACTACCTTGGTTTTGCAATGGCAAAAAGAGCAAGTTTGGAAAAAATTCGGAATACAAGCCGGATTAATTCTAACGCATTTTTCTAATGCACGATTGACCGCACCCAATAGTGGGATCAATGTATTAGCTGTACAAATGGGATTGAAATATCATTTTCAAGAGATGGTTGAAAAAAAAATAGATGCAAATCAAATTCAAAAAGTAACAGAACCCATTCGATATCAATTCGTATGGAGAACCGGAGCCAACGTGGGACCTATTGAAGGAATGCCATTGAGAGGGTTTCAACATTTAATCTTATTAGCAGATAAAAGACTTAACAGAAAAACTGCAGTACAGTTGGGAGTTGAATACTTTCATAGTGGTTTTATGAAAGATGTGATCCAATACTATTCGGTGGCTTTGCAAGATCCACCGAATTCCAATCCGGAAATGAGAGTGGGAAGAATTGGTTTTATACTTGGACACGAATGGTTTATCAATCAATTTACATTTGAAACACAATTAGGAGGTTATTTGCACAAAGGTTTTGATTACGAATCTAATTGGTACCAACGATTGTCATTAAAATATTATTTGAGTCAACATTTATTTTCTGTTATTGGATTAAAAACACACGGATTTAGGGCAGAAGCTATGGAAATAGGATTGGGAATTAGAATTTAAAAAGTTATGAAGAGGTTAATGGTATTTTTAGGCATACTCACCGGATTGTTTTGGCAATGCAGTACTTTGGAAGATTGTTTGCAGTCTTCCGGGAAAACAAAGGTCAAAACGATGCAAATGCCGGCATTTCATCACATAGAAGTAGGCGAGAGAGTATCGTTAATCATTGAAAAAGCTACTCAGCATGAAATTAGTATTGCCACAGGAAGTAATTTAATGCCTCAGGTAGAAGCAAAGGTGGAAGAAGGTGTATTAAAATTAACAGATCACAATACTTGTAATTGGAGCAGATCTTTCGGAACCACTCAAATTTTAGTGAAAACACCAACCTTAGAGAATGTATTTGTACACACCGAACAAACCATTCGTTCCAATGGAATATTAGAGTTTCCTATCATTCGTTTGATTGCGATGACCACTAACGGAAAAGTTTCTGTTGGAGAAGTTGATGTAACAGTGCAGTGTAATCAATTAGTAATTGAAAGCAATAGCGATACTTTTTTTACGATACGAGGAAGTGCCAACCAAGGAGCAATTAATTTTTATCATGGTTTGGGTTATTTTTATGGAGAAAATTTGATGATGAGCCAGCTACAAGTTTTTCACAGAGGTATACATGATATGAAAGTTCGGGTTGCAAATCAAGTTAACGGAAAATTACTAAGCACCGGAAACTTGGTGTTATTACAAGTGCCCCAAACTGTAGATGTAGAACAACTATTTACCGGAAAAGTTATTTATCCTTAGATTTTTTAGTTTTTTCTCTAAAAATGGTTTCCAAGTTTTTATTCCAAGTTTGCAATTGTAAAATTCTAAATCCGTTTGCAGTTGCAAAATCAAATAAGGTGGCTCTCGGATCGTTATTGGTTTGAAACTCCAAAATCCATTGGTTGTTTTCATGCACTTTTGCATGAACTAAAATGGACAAACTGTACAAAACCTCTTCAGAAATTTTTTGGTCAAATTCTACTAACAAAGTTTGCTTTTGTTCTTCTTTCAACAACGATTTCAAAGGTTTGTCAGTTACAATTTTTCCTTGATTAATGATGATCACCCTATCACACATAGCTTCTACTTCTTGCATAATGTGGGTGCTTAAAAAAACAGTTTTATTTTTTCCAACAGTCTGAATCAATTGTCTAATTTCAACCAATTGGTTAGGGTCCAGTCCTGTTGTAGGTTCGTCTAAAATCAATACTTCCGGATCGTGTAACAATGCAGCTGCCAAACCAACTCTCTGACGATATCCTTTGGATAAAGCTCCAATTTTTTTATGGCTTTCAGGAGTTAAACCGGTTAATTGAATCACTTCTTCTATTCTGTTTTTTGGTGCTTGATGTATTCCTCTGCAAAATTCCAAGTATTCTCTTACGTATAAATCTAAATACAGCGGGTTGTGTTCAGGCAAATAGCCAACCATTTTCTGAATAGGTTCCGGTGCTTCATTAGTAGCAAAACCTCCTACTTTTGCAACCCCATTGGTAGGTTGTAAATAAGTGGTTAATATTTTCATTAAGGTCGATTTTCCTGCACCATTTGGCCCTAAAAACCCTACAATTTCTCCTTTATTAATTTCAAAACTAACTTCATCCAAAGCTTTTTGGGTACCATACACTTTGGTTACTTTTTCAACAGAAATCGACATTGGTAATAATTTAGCAGTTACAAAAGTAGCTAATTTAAATTGGTTAATTTTGCTATAAATTAGCAAAATAAAAAACATTTAAATTATTACATTTTACTTTTTTTCAATGTATAAATACATTTTGTTTTAATTGACATTTTAACATTATTCCATTTTAGTGAAAATTTTAGTAATAGATAATTACGATTCGTTTGTTTTTAATTTGGTACATTACTTACATGCTTTAGAAGTAGAAGAAGTTGTGGTAGTTAAAAACGACCAATTTACTCTAGATTATCCGGAGCAATTTGACAAAATATTATTGTCACCCGGACCTGGTTTGCCTGAAGAAGCGGGCTTAATGATGCAAGTAATCCATAAATATGCTTCTTCCAAAAGTATTTTAGGAGTTTGTTTGGGGCACCAAGCATTGGGATTACATTTTGGAGCTCAATTAGAAAACTTATCCAAACCCCTACATGGCATGACAAGCGAAATAAAGGTAAAAAATAGCGGACTTTTTATAGGATTGCCAAACACTTTTAAAGTTGGACATTACCATTCGTGGGTGGTAAAAGAAGAAACTTTGCCAAACACCTCAATACAAATCACTGCCAAAACCCCAAACGGTTTGGTGATGGCAATGCAACACCAAACACTTCCGATTTTCGGAGTGCAATTTCACCCCGAATCCATCTTAACCGAACACGGACATGCAATTTTACGAAACTGGTTGCAGTTTAAAAAATTTAAGAAAAGCTGATTAAATTAGAAACACTTTAAATCATTGGTATTATTATCAAAACATTTGTGAATTCTATAACAATAGCATCTTCTTAAATTTTAAAAATTTCTACCTTTGAACATTCAAAAAAAGCATATGTCACTCTGGATACAAGCATACGAAATCGATCATCCTTTGGTAATAGCCGGGCCATGTAGTGCGGAAACCGAAGAGCAAGTGCTTACCGTTGCTCATGCTTTAAAAAACTCGGATGTTTCAGTGTTTAGAGCTGGTATTTGGAAACCAAGAACTCGTCCCGGTGGATTTGAAGGCGTTGGAGCTATCGGTTTAAAATGGTTACAACGGGCTAAAGCAGAAACAGGACTACCAATGGCTGTAGAAGTTGCCAATCGCAACCATGTTGAGTTGGCTTTAGAACATGATATAGATGTGTTGTGGATTGGTGCCAGAACCACCGTGAATCCTTTTGCAGTGCAAGAAATTGCAGAGGTGCTCAGAGGAACCAACAAAACCGTTTTGCTTAAAAATCCGGTAAATCCCGATTTGAGTTTGTGGATTGGAGGCTTAGAGCGTTTGCATCAGGCCAATATTTCTAATTTAGGAGTGATACACAGAGGATTTTCTACCTACGAAAAAACCAAATATCGCAACCAGCCGGAATGGCATATTGCCATAGAATTCAAACAAAAGTTTCCTGAAATCCCGATAATTATTGATCCTTCTCATATCACAGGAAAAAGAGATATGGTGTTTCAAGTGGCACAAGAGGCATTGGATTTGAATTATGACGGCATGATGGTGGAAACCCATCATACGCCTGATTTGGCTTGGAGTGATGCAGCCCAACAAGTAACTCCAGAACATTTAAAACAAATGTTTGTAGATTGGAGGGTACGCAAGCCGGATGATGAAGCAGAAGATTTTCAAATTGCAATGCACCAGTTGCGAAAGAGAATTGACGAAATGGATTCCAGATTGTTAGAAGTGTTGGGCAAACGAATGGAAATTGCAGAAGAAATTGGGAAATTGAAAAAAGCGAAAAACGTTTCGGTTTTACAAAGCAAAAGATGGCAGGAGGTATTAGATAAAATGACCCAAGAAGGAGCTGAAAAAGGGCTTGGACAAGAATTTATTCTATCTATTTTTAGGGCCATCCATCAAGAAAGTATTGCACATCAAGAAAAAATCATTTTGAAAAAGTAGGAAGTAAATGAATTGTATTTTGTAAGATTGCAAATTTTTTAATTCATCTATTCCTAAATGAAAAACTATTACAAACTTTTACTTGCTTTTTGTTTTGCTATTCCTTTATTTGCTCAGTACAAAATTGACCAATTAGAAATGACTTATGGTCCGGATTTACCAGATGATGGCCAGAAAATTGTAAAAATTATTGGAGAGTCTAACCAAAAAATTTATGCCCTTGCTTTAAAAGGAAAATCAGATTTTTACATTAAAACGTTCACCTCTAAAGAAATGAAACCCATTTCTTCTAACAAAATTGAATTGCCAACTTTAAAAGATAAAGAAGTAGATTTTGAAGAAGTTTATATGCTTGATCAAAAAGTATATGTGATTGGAAGTGTGTACGACAGTAAAGCAAAAAAGTTTATGTTAGTTGGGAATGAAGTAAGTGAAAAGGGAATACTTTCTCCTAAATCACAAACTTTATTTGAAGCTGAGGTAGAAAAGAAATCGAGAAAAGGAAATTTTTATTATAAAGTTTCTCCTAACGGAAATGCATTATTGGTGATGCATACTTCCTTGTTTTTGAAAGAAGATGCGGTGAAATATGAAATCAAGTTATTTGATGAAAATTTATCACAATTATTTACCACTACAGATAAAGTTGTTTTTGACGACAAGAAAAAAGACTACGAGTTTTGGGTTTCTGATTTTGAAGTAAATTACAAAGAAGACGTATTTGTGGTAATTAGTGAAGGATATCGAGATTCAAAAGCAAAGGAGAAAGTAGAGAAGTTTGAAATTCATTCCTTTTTAGCTTCTAATAAATACCAAAAGCAAGTAACTAACATTGATATTAAAGGCAAAGAAATCATCAATTGTTCCATGATTTCTACTAATAAAAATACCATTAAATTGGTTGGGTTTTATGCCAGCGTTAGAGATAACGGAAGGTCGAATAAGGAACTTAAAGGAGTATATAATGCGACTTATCATTTAGAAACAGGAAAAATTGAAAATGTACATTTCAATGAATTTGATTTGGCAACCAAAACGAAATTAATTGGTGAACGAAGAGCCAAAAAAGGAAAAGATGTTCCGCCTCTTTACCAAATCATGCATATTATTGAAAAAAATGATGGTGGATTAATTGTGCTTTCTGAGTACCAAATGGTATATTTAAGTTCCTCACAAGGAATTGGGCCAATTGCTTTATCAAATGTAAGTTACATAAAAAATGAAATTATTGTTAATTCGTTTAAGCCTGATGGTACCTTGGAGTGGAGCCAAGTAGTGCCAAAAGAGCAAAGAGTAATTGTTACTACCGTTTCACTTGTTTTAGCAACTTCTTTTCAAAACGGGAGTTTTGGTGTAGGAGTAGCAATGGCAATTCCACTTTCACATTTAGGAAGTGGACCAGAATATATAGGTGCAATTCCAATGTATGAAAATGGAGTTTTACAGATTTTAATCAATGATAATCCTAAAAATAAAGGAATTACAGATATCGAAAAAATAAGTAATCTTGGAAACCACAACAATGCCATGCCTGTTTTGTTTCAATTTGATAGCAAGGGGAATATGACAAGAAAAGATCCGGATGAAGTAATTAAAAAAGAGTTGGTTATCCGACCTGGAATTTATTGCAGAATGGCATCTGATGAATATTTGATTTATGCTTCTCGTAAAAAAGTAGACAAATTAGGAAGAATGTTATTAAATTAGAGCAGATTTTGCTTAGGAAAAATTCATGACAGGAACCGTTTACAAATCTACCGGAAGTTGGTATGTGGTTAAGTTACAAGACCACTCCTTTTTAGATTGTCGTATCAAAGGCAAAATAAAATTACAAGATATCAAAAGTACCAATCCGGTAGCTGTTGGAGATGAAGTGGAAGTGCAATTGGAAACCTCTTCTGATAAAACCATTGGAGTGATCCAATCCATCAAAAACAGGAAGAATTATATTGTTCGGAAATCGGTAAACCTCTCCAAACAAACCCACATATTAGCTGCCAATATCGATGTATTGTTGTTGGTAGTTACTGTGCACCAACCCGTTACTTCCACTTCGTTTATCGATAGATTTTTGGCAACAGCCGAAGCTTACGGAATTGAATCGGTTTTGGTGTTTAATAAAATCGATACGTTGTTTAACGAAAGTTTAGATGAGCAATTATATTTGCAATACTTGTACTCCGAAATTGGCTATACTTGTTTACGAGTTTCTGCTATACAAGGCAAAGGTTTGGAAGAATTAAAAGAATTGATGCAAGGGAAAGTTTGTGTTTTTACCGGACATTCGGGTGTAGGAAAGTCCACTTTAATCAATGCCATCGAACCAACATTGCAATTGCGAACCAAAGAAATATCCGATGCACATGCCCAAGGGCAACACACCACCACTTTTGCTGAAATGTTCGATTTATCGTTTGGTGCAAAAATTATAGATACACCCGGAATTCGTGGATTTGGAATGGTAGATATGCAACCTCAAGAAGTTGGAGATTATTTTCCTGAATTTTTCGCATTAAAAGAACACTGTAAATTCAACAATTGTTTGCATAAAGAAGAACCTGGTTGTGCAGTGAAAGAAGCTTTAGACCATGATGAAGTTTCCTGGAGCAGGTACAAAAGTTATATGCAGATATTAGAGGGAGATGAAGAAACGTATCGTCAAGACGATTTCAAAGATATTGAGGAGTAAAAGTAAAAAGTTATCTACCAATTTCTGATATACAACTTGAAACGTTAAACTTGAAACAAATAAAATAATGAGAGTTTTACTGCAAAGAGTTTCCGAAGCATCTGTTCAAGTAGAACAACAAATAGTTGGAGCAATTTCTCATGGGTTACTAGTTTTGGTTGGGGTGGAAGATTTGGACACCAAAGAAGATGTGGTTTGGTTGGCAAATAAAATTACCCAACTCCGCATTTTTGACGATGCTAATGCAGTGATGAATTGCAATGTAAACGAAGTACAAGGAGAAATTTTAGTGGTAAGTCAGTTTACTTTACACGCTTCTACCAAAAAAGGAAATAGGCCTTCTTATATTCGAGCTTCTAAGCCAGATTTTGCCATTCCATTGTACGAATCGTTGGTACAAGAGCTTCAAAAAAATATGTCGAAGCCCATACAAACCGGTGTTTTTGGAGCCGACATGAAAGTTACTTTAGTAAACGATGGCCCGATAACTATTTGGATAGATTCAAAAAATAAAGAATGAAAATATGGACTTAAAAAATGCCCAATTAGAAGTGGACCAGTGGATCAAAAACCATGGCG
>CAZAHJ010000017.1:0-28516 GCA_964485115.1 uncultured Flavobacterium sp. | reverse complement strand
CCAATATCTACAAAACAACCAAAAGCAGTAATGTTGTTGACAATACCCGGTAAAATCATGCCGGGTTTCAAATCTTTCAAGGAGCGAACATTGGGGTCAAATTCAAATACTTTGGCTACTTTTCGGGGATCGAGTCCGGGTTTTACCAGTTCTTTTAAAATATCCTGTATCCCTAACATTCCCACGGTTTCATTGGCATATTTTTCCTTAGTAATGGCTTTGATTTTTTCTTTATTTCCAATCAAATCTGCTACAGGAATCCCTAAATCTTTGGCCATTTTTTCCACGGTTTTATACGATTCTGGATGTACAGCCGAATTATCTAACGGATTTTTCCCGTTTGGAATTCGCACAAAGGCTACGGCTTGCTGAAAGGCTTTTTCTCCCAATCGTGGGACTTTCTTTAATTGGCTTCGCTCTACAAAAGGGCCGTTTTCTGAACGAAATTGCACGATATTTTCAGCCATCTTTTCCCCAATGCCCGAAACATAACTCAACAACGACTTGCTGGCAGTGTTCACATTCACTCCAACCAAATTCACACATCGCATCACTGCGTGGTCTAATTCTTCTTTGAGTTTGGTTTGGTCCACATCGTGTTGGTATTGTCCCACTCCAATCGATTTGGGGTCAATTTTTACCAATTCAGCCAATGGGTCAGACAATCGCCTCCCAATGGAAACTGCACCCCGCACCGTGACATCATAATTCGGAAATTCTTCACGGGCAATTTTACTCGCTGAGTACACCGAAGCTCCGGCTTCAGAAACCACAAACACCTGCAAGGGCTTATCAAAAGCAATTTTCTTGATAAAAAATTCGGTTTCTCGGCTGGCAGTTCCGTTGCCAATGGCAATGGCTTCTATCTGATATGCATTAGCCAAAGAACGAATTTTTTTCATTGCCATAGCGTTATCATTTTGTGGGGGATGCGGATAAATGGTTTCGTTATTCAACAAATCCCCTTTTTCATCCAAACACACCACTTTACAGCCGGTTTTAAACCCGGGATCAATGCCCATAATGCGTTTTTCTCCCAAGGGTGAAGCCAGTAATAGTTGTCGCAAATTTTCCGAAAACACTTCGATAGCTTTTTGGTCGGCTTTGGCTTTGGCTTCCTGCAATGCTTCATTAGAAATAGCCGGCTCTAGCAATCGTTTATAACTATCGTCTATTGCTTTTTCGATATGATAGGCACATGGACCTTCATTTTTGATTAAAGCTTTGTCCATCATGCGAAGTGCTTCATCTTTGTCTTCATCCGATAAAGTAACTTTAAGTTTTACATAACCTTCATTTTCGGCTCGTAACATGGCCAACAACCGATGGGATGGAGCTTTGTGTAAAGGTTCATTCCAATCAAAATACTGTTGAAATTTTTGGGCTTCGGCATCTTCTGTTTTGGATTTTACCACTTTGGTTTCCACTATGGCTTTTCGTTGAAATACTCTTCGAAGATTCTTTCGAATAAAAATATTTTCGTTAATCCATTCGGCAATAATATCCCGGGTTCCTTGTAAAGCTTCGTCTTCGTTGATAATTTTTTCATTCAAGTATTTGGATGCCAAAAACTCAGGATCGTCATCCCTCTGAGCCATGATGATTTTGGCCAAAGGTTCTAATCCATTTTCACGGGCTACATCAGCTTTTGTTTTTTTGCGTTTTTTATAGGGTAAATACAAATCTTCAATCTCCTGCAAATCGAAGCTGTTTTCAATCTTTTCTTTTAATTCCTCCGAAAGTTGCCCTTGTTCTTCTATCGATTTTAAAACGGAGTCTTTTCTTTTGATGATTCCCTCAAACTGTTTGTTTAACTTAAAAATTTGTTCAATTTGCACTTCATCCAAATTGCCTGTTTGGTCTTTTCGGTAACGGGCAATAAAAGGAATGGTGCAATCTTCAACTAATAAGGCTAAAGTATTTTCGATGGATTTGTTGGGTAGAGAAAGTGTTTGTTGGATGAAGTTTAGTATTGTCACAGAAGTATATTTTTAAATCTGCAAATTAACGAAATTAGGGTCCTGATTAAATAAAAGAATTCAAAAAAATAAAGAGGTAAAAAAATGTGAAAACCAATGAAATCTTTCCAAAAAGAAGTACTTTTGTTTAACTTTTAAAAACATGCATTGAACAAAAAAGCGATTGTTATCGGTGCGGGAATTGCGGGAATTGCAGCCTGCATTCGGTTGGCGTGCAAAGGCTATGAGGTTGCTGTGTTGGAAAAAAATGCCTATCCCGGTGGTAAAATATCCGAAATACAGTTGGGAGGGTATCGTTTTGATGCCGGACCGAGTTTATTTACCATGCCTGAATTGGTAGAAGAATTGTTTCATTTGGCCGGAAAAAATCCGAAGGATCATTTTGAGTACCACACCAATCCTATTACCTGTCATTATTTTTGGGAAGATGGTACGTTTTTTAGAGGTCATGCCGATAAAAAGCAATTGAAAGAAGAAATTGAATCGGTATTCCAAACAGCTGCTACACCATTTATGAACAAACTGGAAAAGGCTGCTAAAATTCATGAATTAACTTCTCCGGTTTTTTTAGAGCAAAGTCTGCATTATTTTAAAAACTTTCTCAACCGCAAAACTCTAAAAGCTTTATCGAAAAGTCACCAACTAGATCTGCAACGTTCGCTGCATCAAGCGAATGTACGCGATGTAAAACACCCGAAACTGGTACAATTATTTGATCGATATGCTACGTATAACGGATCAAATCCGTACCAAACTCCCGGTATTATGGGGGTGATTCCGCATTTTGAATGGAATGTGGGTACGTTCTTCCCGAAAAAAGGAATGGTATACATTACCAATTCTTTAGTAAAATTGGCTCAAGAATTGGGGGTAACATTTCAGTACCATACTTTGGTTGAAGAAATTGTATTGAATAACAAACAAGTAGTGGGAGTTCGAACCTCTGAAGGCGTTTTAGAAGCCAATCATGTGGTAACCAACATGGATATTTATTACACCTACGAAAAATTGCTTCCTAAACAACCTAAGCCCAAACGAATTTTAAAGCAAGAACGTTCGAGTTCGGCTTTGATTTTTTATTGGGGCATCAAAAAAACCTTTCCGAATTTAGATTTGCACAACATCTTTTTTTCGGAAGACTACCAAAAAGAATTTCATGAAATTTTTCAGGAGAAAACCTTAGGAAACGACCCTACGGTGTATGTGCATATTTCCAATAAACTCAATCCGGAGGATGCACCAAAAGATTGCGAAAGCTGGTTTGTTATGGTAAATGCTCCTTGCAATATAGGTCAGGATTGGAACAACTTAATTTCTAAAACCCGAAAAATAGTTTTGGAAAAACTAACCAGAATTTTAAAAACCGACATCGAAAGTCTGATTGAAGTGGAGGAAATCCTCGATCCTCGAACCATTGATTTGAAAACAGCCTCTTATCAAGGCTCGTTATATGGAACAAGCAGTAACCATCCGTTTGCGGCATTTTTACGACATCCTAATTTTAGCAATAAAATCAAAGGATTGTATTTTGTTGGAGGGAGTACGCACCCGGGTGGAGGAATTCCGTTATGTTTATTAAGTGCAAAAATAGCAACGCATTATGTGGAAGAAATGGCTCGATAATCCCACGTTTTGTTTGGGGTTTTTAATTTTATTACATCTTACCGGATGGGTGGGCTTTGCACTTTTTGGAGCAGATTTCTTTTTATTGACTCCTTTGAATTTGTTGTTGTCAACTTTTATCATTCTATACCATCAAAAAAGTTGGAGTAAAGGTTTAATTTGGAAATGTACCGCAGTGGCATTACTTGGCTTTTTGGTGGAAGTAGTCGGAATAAATACTGGAAAAATATTCGGAGAATATGCGTATGACCAGGCTCTAGGTTTTAAACTATGGGGCACCCCTCCCTTGATTGGAATCAATTGGTTGTTGTTGACTTATACTGGAACGGTTACCATGAAAAAATGGTTGAAATCACCTTTTTTAGTTGCCTTTACCACCGCTTTACTTTTAATTGCTTTAGATTTGGTCATTGAACCTGTGGCCATTGCTCACGGATTCTGGCATTGGAATCACCCGGATATTCCTTTACAAAATTTTATTGCCTGGGGATTTTGTGCTTTCTTGTTTTCACTCATCATGCAAAGCCAAAAAGAAACGCTGGAAAATCCGTTGGTATTGTCTTTTTTGATAATTCAATTGGTGTTTTTTGGAGTGTTGCTTTTGCTTTTATAACAACCTGAAAGGACTATTATATAATTGTATTGACGGAATTTATAAAATATTAGTCTTGTACAATAATATCTTTTGGATCCACTTTTTGAAACTCCGGTTGGATATTCACATGGTTGATGTTGAATTTCTTGTAGAGTACTTCCTCAATTTTGTGTAATAAATCGTTGAATTCGCTCATGTGAATATCCTTTTCGCAATCTAAGTGTGCTTCTAAATGCAATTCATCTTCATTAAGTAACCAAACGTGAATATGATGTAATTTACCAACCCCAGGGATTTGATGGACTTCTCTAACAATTTCTTTAATATCGATGTTTGAAGGGGTGAAAAGCATTAAAATTTGGGTAGACTTTTTTAATAAATCCAAACCAACAATAATTAAATAAATGGCAATGGCAAATGTAAGCACACTATCTACCCAAAACCACTGGTACCAATACATTAGCAAACCACCTATTAAAACAGCTATAGAAGCCAACATATCGGTAAATAAATGCACATATGCCGAACGCATATTTAAATTATGTTTGGCATCCTTTTGAAGCAACAAAACAGAAACTCCGTTAAATATCACTCCTAATAAAGCCAACCAAACTACCAAACTAGCCTCAATAGGTTCCGGGTTAAAAAACTTATGAATAGCTTCATAAATCAGATAAAAAGCTAAAATTATAAGCGTACTTGCATTGATAAAAGCGGCTATAATTTCTGCTCGTTTAAAACCAAACGTTTGCTGAATTGAGGCTTTTTTTCGGGAAAGTTTATGTGCAAAAAAACTTAATAATAATGAAACGACATCTGAAAAATTATGGATTGCATCCGAAATCAAAGCCAAACTTCCAGATATAACTCCTCCTATAATTTGCGATAAAGTAATGGCAATATTTAGCACAATAGAAAGCACTAAATTTCGGGAAGTCACTTGGTGTTTGGCTATATTACTCATGTTTACTTGGCAAAGTGTTGTGTTATTGCTTGTAAAGCTTTAGGACTACTCCCTATAAAAATATTTTGTTCATCTACAATAACAGGTCTGTTTAAAAAGGTGTAATGTTCTAAAATATAACGTTTGTAATCTGCTTCAGACAAGTCAAAATCTTTCAAGCCCATTTCTTTATACAATTTAGCTTTTCTGCTAAAAAGCACTTCGTAACTTTGGGTTAGGGCATATAATTCTTCTAACTGATGTACCGTTAGAGGATTTTCTTTGATATCTACCAATACAAATTCTGAGATATTCGGAAGGCTTTTTAAAATCTTTTTACAAGTATCACAGGTTTTTAAGTAGTAGATTTTTTTCATGATTAGGAGGATTTTCATTAACAAAAGTATTCTAAAAATTGGGGATATTTTACATTTACAGTAAATTTGTAAAAATCTATTTTATGAAGTATACTTTTTTAATGGCTGTTCTAATATTATTTTTTATTGGATGCCAAAAAAGTACCCAAGAAAATTTTGGAAAACCAACAGAAACAGCACCTAACCAAATAGTAGAAAAAGGAAAGGAGTTGTTTTTTGGGGAAGGAATGTGCCACAATTGCCATAAAAACGATCAAAAAATTATAGGACCAAGTGTGTTAGAAATCATGAAAATATACCAAGAAAAAAATGCTTCTGTGGTGAGTTTTTTACAAGGTGATATGCAGCCTATAGTAGCTCCGGAACAATATGAAATCATGAAGGCTAACCTGGTTATTACCAAAAAAATGAGTTTAAATGATTTGGAAGCCTTGGAAGCCTATATGCTTTCGGTGGTCCATTAAATAACTAGTCTGAATCCTATTCGGGGAATATTCTCAAACTTTATATCCGGATGGTCTTTAAATATTTTTCTTAATCTAGACACAAATACATCTAAACTTCTTCCAGAAAAATAATCGTCTGAACCCCATAATTTGGTAAGGATTACTTCGCGTTTTAATACGTTTCCAATGTTGTCTAAAAACATTTGTAATAACATGGCTTCACGTTCGGTTAACTGCACTTTGGTTGACTCTGAAACCAACTCAAAATTGGCAGGATAAAATGTAAAATTCCCGATAATGTAATTACTTATTGCATTGGATGATTTTTGACTTCGCTGTAAAAAAACTTCAATTTTTAATTGCAATTCTTCCATGCTAAATGGCTTTATTAAATAATCATCAGCACCTAACTTTAATCCTTTGATTCGGTCTTCTTTCATGGTTTTGGCAGAAAGAAAAATTATAGGAATTTCTTGGTTTTTCTGACGGATGAATTTTGCAATTTCAAAACCATCTTTTTTGGGCAGCATGATATCTAAAATACACAAGTCAAAAGTGTTTTGCATGTAACATGATATGGCTTCTTCTCCATCTGAACAATGGGTAACTTCGTATTGATTTTCCAAAAAATCTTTGGTTAAAAATGCAATAGTTGCATCGTCTTCCACATACAATAAATGCTTTTTAGTCATGATGTATCCAATCTTTTTTAGGAATTGTTATTTCAAATTGTAATCCTTTATTAGGTTGATTTTTAGCTTTTATTTTCCAACCGTGCAATTCAACTATTTTCTTCACATAAAAAAGTCCTAATCCAAAACCTTTTATGGTTTCTGTTTTTTTGTTTTGCACCCTATGGAATTTATCAAAAATATAGGAGATTTCATTTTCCTCTATTCCATTTCCGTTATCTGTAATCAATAAGATAGGATGATTTTTTAAAACGATTTCTACTTCTACTTTAATCGGCTCTGCCACATATTTTAAAGCATTGTCTAACAAATTATACAACACATTATAAAAGTGAAACTCATCAGCTTGAACCATTAATTTGGTAGGAAGCTGTAAATTAATTTCTGCATTTTTTTGCAAACTCGACACTATATCCTCTTTTACATGATGGATGAGTTGCACCAAATCCATTGGTTTTTTCTGAATGATTTTTCGTTGTTGTTCACTTTGTGCCACCTGTAAAATCATCTCTACATGCTCATTTAGTTTATGTGCTTGTTGGTGAATTAGTTGGGCATATTTTTGGTTTTTCTCTTTTTGCTCATCCTTCATTTGCTCCATTTGTTTGGAAGCAATCAAGATAGAGGTTAAAGGGGTTTTAAACTCATGTGTCATGTTGTTTACAAAATCTTTTTGCAAAGAGGCCAAACGTTGGTACTGTAATAAGGTGTAAATAGAATACACATAAATAAACAATACCAAAAGTAAAATTCCGGCGAAAATCCAATAATAATGAATGCTATTTGCTACACTCCACTTGAGTTTAGGAAATCTAATACCGAAATAGTAGATTAAATTTTCATCTTTTTGAAAACAGTCCTTACATGGTTTTACGTTTTTTTTAGAACTGATATAATTTCCATAAACCATTTGATCTGATGAGCAATCGTAAATCGCGTATTCATAATCCAAATCGAGTTTTACTTTTTCAAACTCATTGGTAAGATAGAACTCTAATATTTCATTGTCAAAAACATCGTTTACATTAACAATATAATAATCGTCAGATACTTTTTGGATTTGATTGGTGTAAGGTTGCTCGGTGTTATTGGTTTTGTGTATTTTTTGCAATACATCTTCCAAAACAAAATAAATTTTTTGCTCAAAGTCTTTTTTTTCAAAAGCAAAAGCATCTTTAATCAAACTTACTTGCATCACAAACACCCCTATAATGGCTATAAACCCGAGAGCTACCAAAAAATTAAGTTGTTTTACTTTTAGCATGAATATTGGCTTTACCTAACAAATGTAGTTAATTAAGTAATGGTACAAAAAAGTAAATCCATGCACTTAACAGCTTGTTAACAAGAATTAAAAAGCGATTAACATGGATTGAAAACAAATGTGATAGATTTGTAATCGTAAGTTTAACTAATAAAACAATTGTATGAAAATTTTATTAACTGTCCTTTTAATTGGATCTTTTGTTTTGGCACAAACCCAACCAAAAGTTTCTAAAATTGTGAAAAAACCAACTGCTGAACAACAAGCATTACAAAACAAAACAGAAAATGTATCATTAACCGCAGTAGATGCTCCTGTTGCAAAAAAGCAAGCACCTACAGTGCAATGGAAAGAGGAAGTGTTCGATTTTGGTGACATCAAACAAGGTGTGCCTGTAACACACGACTTTTCTTTTGTAAATAACACCAAAGAAATTGTAATTATTTCTAACGTAAAAGCATCTTGTGGTTGTACTGCTACCAATTATACCAAAACTCCAATCAAACCAGGGGAAACTGGAACCATTACTGCAAAATATAATGCTGCTGCTGGTGGTCCGTTTACCAAAACAGTTACTGTTGAATTTGGAGACGATAAGTTGCCTAAAATTTTAACTATCAAAGGTAAAGTAGTTACCGAAGCTCAATAATTATAAAAGGTTGTTTTCTTAAAAATCACATGTTTTGAAAGCATGTGATTTTTTTTTTATATTTTAGTAATTACCAATTCAACTCTTCTGTCCATGGATGGGTCTTTTCCCAAAGTTTGAGAGTTGCCTAGACCAATGTAGGTAAGTCTGTCTTTGCTAATTCTTCTTTTTAATAAGTACTTATAAACATTCAAAGCCCTATTTACAGATAATTCTCTTTTTTTGGTATCAATATCAATAGCTTCCTTTTTATGTTTAGGTGTACAGCAAATGTGTCCTTGAATTTCGAAGTGTAAATTCGGATAGCGTTGCATTAACAAAGCAATCTTGTTTAATTCGGTAACCGATTTCTGAGTTAATCTACTACTCCCGGTATCAAAAAATAGTTTCTCTAAATAAATTCTGTCCCCAACCAAATGCTCTTTTTGAATACTCGTATATAAACCCGGGATTTTTAATTCTTCTAATACAACAGATTTCCATTGCAATACCACATCTACTCTTCGGTTTTTGGAGCGAATTTCAGCCAAATCACCTTGAATATCTTCCTCTAATAAAATTCTACCTTTCCCTTCAATGGTTACTATAATCTTATTTTTGATGCCATTTTCTAGCAGAAAATCACGCACTGCATTGGCTCTGTTGGTTGATAATTTAAAGTTATAATCTTCTTTCCCACGGTCATCACAGTATCCATAAATTTGAATACTTTCTAATAATGAAGTGTCTTTTACTTTAGTAAATTCTAACAATCCTTTGGTTTGATTGATATCTAAATTGAATTTATTGGTGTCAAAAAACATGCTGAATACTTCTGTCTCTTGAGCAGAAACCGAAAAAAAAAGCAAATAAAAAATACATAAGAATCGCATTAATTTTGAAGTATTTTTTTGATTTGTGAGGCATTATTCAACAACTCATTTGCCTTTTTTACCTCAGCACTATTTTGGGCATAAAACGCATATAAGCCTTCGCGGTATTGGTATCGTTTGATTAGTTCATCTACCAATAATTTTTTGATCTCCTCTTGGTATTTGTCTATTTGTAATTCATTACTTTTTTGAACAGCAGCCAACAATGCTTGGTATTCCTTTTGGATGTCTGAGTGAATTTCTTCTTTCTTAGCTAGTTCTTCTATTTTTTTTACAGAAGTTTCAGTCTCTGTGTTCAATGCTAACTTTTCTTTCTTTATAAAAGTTTTAAAATCTTGCCAATCGGAAGCAGTAATCACCGGAATTTTATCTCCAACCGATGGGTTTTTGTAATACCACTGGGTTGCATATTGAAAAATTGCATCGTTATTGGTTAATGCGTTGGCAATGGTGCTTGTTTTAGTTTCTTGTAATTCAATATCCGGTTGGATGCCTCCACCATCATAAACAGTCCTTCCTTTTTTGGTTTTAAAGGCTCTTCGATCTTTTTCGTTGGTGGTTTGGGCTTTTCCACTAGCATCTTTATTGGCATAATCTAATGCTTGGATACATCTTCCGGATGGAGTATAATATCTTGAAATTGTAACTTTTACTTGGGTTCCGTAAGTTAAGTCGATAGGACGTTGTACTAATCCTTTTCCAAAACTTCTACTACCTACCACCACTGCTCGGTCTAAATCTTGCAAAGCACCCGAAACAATTTCTGATGCAGAGGCACTTTTTCCATCAATAATTACTGCTAACGGAATTTGTAAATCTAATGGTTCATTTCGAGTTTTGTATGTGATGTTGTATTTTTCATTTTTTGATTTGGTGGTTACAATAACTTCATCTTTCGGAACAAACAAATTACAAATGTTTACTGCTTCCATCAACAAACCTCCCGGATTTCCTCTTAAATCTAAAATTAATTGGGTGGCTCCTTTGGCTTTTAAATCGATAATGGCATTTTTGGTTTCGGTGGTTGTTTTGGCATTGAAGGCAGACAACACAATATAACCGGTTTTTTCATCCACCATATCGTAAAATGGAACTGCTTTAATATCAACTTCTTCCAATTGCAATTCCACTTTTTGGTTTTTGCCTTGTCGGGTGAAAAATATTTCTTTTTTGGCATTTTTTGCACCTTTTAGTAAGGTAGAAACATCTTCTTTGTAGTTTTCTAATTTGATATCTCCTATTTGATAAATTTCATCTCCTGCTTTTAATCCAGCTTTATCTGCAGAATATCCTTTGTAAGGTTCTTTTAAAATGATTTTACCGTCTTTTCTACTAATCATTGCACCAATACCGGTGTATTCACCTGCACTGTTTAGTTTAAATTTAATGACTTCTTGCTCATTAAAATACACGGTATACGGATCCAATTCTGTGAGCATATTTTTGATGGCTTTGTTCATCAAATCTGTTGGATTGGTTTGGTCTACGTAGTTAGTACTTACTGTTTTGTATAAGGTGGTAAATATTTCAATTTGCTTGGTAATTTCAAAGTAGTCTTCTTTGATGGTAGAAAATGCCACCAATCCTAAAGTACTTATTGCAATAATGCCAACGGGGATTTTATTTTTAAGTAAATTCATTTGTTTTTTGGTATAGAGGTAAATAAAAATATGCCAAAAGGCATCAACAAAAATAAAAATAAAGCTTTGACGAAACTTTAAAAGTATGCCAATTTACAAACGCTAGGATGGAATCGGATTTTCAGAAACCGCAATTTGAAACTTTTGAAATAGTTTTTGGGTCGCTTTCATCAATGCATTAAACTCTGGTAGCTCATTGTTTTGGTAAATCATCATCAAAGCATAGCCTTTATTAGTTGGTGTTTCTAACAAATGTTGGTTAAGCCGGTAACATTCTCGCATTAAACGCTTTACTCTATTTCGATGTACCGCTTTTCGGAAATTTCTTTTAGAAACAGACACCCCAAAATTTCTGTGAACTTTCTCCTCTTCATTTATTGGAATATAAATCAATCGAAGCGGAAAACTCTTTAATGTTTTTCCCTTAGCAAATAACTGACCTATTCTTTTTTTGCTTTTAAACTTGTCAGAAGTTGGATACGTAAATTTTTTTTGCATCATGCAGCAAAGATACTAAATCTGTTTAGGGGAGTAAGTTTTAAAAATATTATAGACCAAAATTGTGTGAAAATTTACTTTTATACATCTTTTATGAAAAATTATCTATTTTTGAATCAAATACACAAAAAATGAAAAAACTTTACGTATTGTTTTTGTTAAGCATCTCGGTATTATTCTCCCAAAACACCAATTGCTTACCGCCAAGCAACATTCAAATAAGTAATACTACAACTACTTCTGTAGTTTTGAATTGGCAACCGGGAGCAAACGAAACCATGTGGGAAGTATTGGTACAACCTGCCGGGTCACCTGCACCTACAGCAAATTCTCAAGGAATAACTGTAAATACCATCCCATTCACCATCACTGGGTTAACAGCAGGTGTTGCATATGATTATTGTATAAGAGCTGTTTGTGGCCCAACGATAGGAGCAAGTAATTGGATTTGTTATAATGCCAACAATACACCAGATTTTGCAGATAATTGCATTAATGCAATTCCATTAATTGCAAACACTAATTTATCTTGCACCAATTTTATTTCTTCCACCTTAACAGGGGCAACTCCCTCCTCTGCAGTAACATTGTCTAATTGTGATGGAGTTCCCGGGAATGATGTTTGGTTTACATTTGAAGCAACCAGTGCTACCCATTTAATCAAATTATTTGATATTTCCTCTAATGCATTGCCAATCAAACATGCTGTTTATGCAGGAAGTTGCGATAATTTAAATCTGATTTTTTGTCAAAATAATATAGAAAGCGTTTATAATAATTACTCTATTGGAACAACTTATTATGTAAGAGTTTTTTCAACTGCGACAATTACAGCTAATGTCAATCCAAGTAATTTTAAAATTTGTTTGCAAAGAATTGGCAATACAGTAATTGGATCTTCTAATTTATTTTCGGTTCCTCAATTAGTGAATGATGTTTTTTTAAATTCTGGATGTGCTCAAATTTCAAATGTGAGTTCTTTTTCAGCTAATAATGTTGGTTTTGGATATAGTGGAATAGGTTATTTTAACTCCAATAATTCCCAATTTCCGTTTCAAGAAGGTATTGTGTTATCCACAGGAAATGTAAATAATATACAAGGACCAAATTTAACTACATTAAGTGATGGCTCTCAAAATTGGCCTGGAGATCCTCAATTAACTAACTATTTAAACACTGTATTACCATCTTCAAATTATCACAATGCTTCATGGGTGCAATTTGATTTTGTACCAAGCTCGCCTAGTTTTACATTTGATTATATTTTTGCATCAGATGAGTATGGCACTTTTCAATGTACTTTTTCTGATAGTTTTGCTTTTTTTATTTCAGCTCTTGATGAAAATGGAAACCCAACCAACTGGCAAAATTTAGCTTTAACTCCAGGAACACAACAGCCAATTTCAGTAATTACCATTCGAGATAATATGTATAATACTAGTTGCCCTTCTGTAAATCCACAATTTTTCCATACATTTTATGGGGTAAACGGAATTAACCAATGGGCTGCACCTATCAATTTTAACGGGATTACCGTGCCAATGAGTTTTACTGCCAATGTAACTCCAAATCAAAATTACCGAATCAAAATGGTCATTCAAGACAGACAAGATAGTGCTTTTGATTCGGCTGTTTTTATTAGAAAAGGGATTTTTAATGGCAATACCGAAGCTTGTAATAACCAATTTACTCTAAATTCCTTTTTTGATTTAAACAACAACGGAATTAAAGACACCAACGAATTACCATGCCCTTTAGGAACTTTCAATTATACCAATTCTGGAAACACAACGCAATTATATAGCCCTGTTGGATCTAGTAATATTTTAGTTAATAATAGTAATGCTTTTGGTTTTTCTTACCAAGTACATCCTGAATTTTCTGCTTTATTACAATGCAATACCACTTACAGCAATATTATTTATGTGCCAAATGGCAATAATACGTATTGGTTTCCGGTAACCATTTCGCAGCCTTTTACTGATGTTTCTGTAAATGTGATTCCACAAGGAGCCTCTCCAAGGCCTGGTTTTGCTTATACCAACAAAATTGTAATAAAAAACAATGGTTTGTTTCCAACTTCAGGAGAAATTCAATTTTTACCAGATAACGCGGTGACTATTTTGAACGTTTCTTCTACCTATCAAAGCATTGCTAATGGAATTCAAATAAATTATGCAAACTTACAACCCGGAGAAACCAGAAATTATTGGGTAACCATGCAAGTGCCTGCCACTACAACTTTAGGTACAGTTTTGGTGAATCAAGCAAATATTACTTCAACGGTTACCGAGCCTCTTAACAATAACAACCAAAGTCAATTAGGTCAAATAGTTATTGGCTCTTACGATCCAAACGATAAAATGGAATCACATGGCAAAGAAATTATGATTTCTGAATTTACTTCAGAAGATTATTTGTACTACACCATTCGCTTCCAAAATACGGGTACCGCAGAAGCAATATTTGTGAATGTATATGACATATTAGACAATAAACTGAACCCTTCTACTTTACAAATGATTGATGCTTCTCATACTTATACTTTGGAAAGAAAAGGCAACCAACTTCGATGGAATTTTAACAATATCAACTTGGTTCCACAAAGTCAAAGTGAGGAGTTAAGCCAAGGCTTTATTCATTTTAAAATTAAGCCAATTGCAGGTTACCAAGTAAATGATATCATCCCAAATACGGCATCTATTTATTTTGATTACAACGATCCTATCATTACCAATACATTTTTAACCAAGTTTGTTCAAACCTTAAATTTTGAAGAAATTCCCGTTAACGAGTTTGTGGTGCATCCTAATCCTGCAACTACCACCATTCAAATCCAATCTAGCAAAGCGAATATTGCTTCGGTTGAAATTTATGATGTGAATGGCAGATTGGTTGTAAAGGTTTCTGACCAACAAACCATTTTAAATGTCAACATCGAAGCTTTGCAAAAAGGCGTTTATTTGATGCAAATTAAAACCGTGGAAGGAGTAACCAAAGTGGTTAAAATGATGAAGAAATAAATCTAATTAAAAACATTAATTTTACAAAACTACTGTACTTTGCAGTAGTTTTTGTTTTTAAGTTAAATGGGAAAGTTATGAATTTAAATAATACAATAAAGTTTGTAGCAAGTATGGTCTATTTGATGATATTGGTTGCTTGTAAAGAAATCCCCTCAAAACCTCAATTACCATCCGAAAATCCGATAAGTATTGTCATTCATGGAGGGGCAGGAACTATTTTAAAGGAAAACATGACCGATTCTTTAGAAAAAGCCTACCATCAAAAACTTAATGAAGCTGTTTCCAAAGGGTACCAAATGCTACAACAAGGAGCAAGTAGTTTGGATGTAGTGGAAGAAGTGGTGAAAATTTTAGAAGACTCCCCTTTGTTTAATGCCGGAAAAGGTGCGGTTTTAACCAACCAAGGCACCATTGAATTAGATGCTGCCATCATGGATGGAAAAAACCAAAATGCTGGTGCTGTTGCCGGACTTACCACTATTAAAAACCCCATTTCCTTGGCAAGAAAAGTCATGGAAGAATCGGAACATGTCATGATGATTGGTTCTGGTGCAGAAACTTTTGCAAAATTGCATCAACTGGAACAGGTAGATCCTTCTTACTTTTTTACAAAATCACGCATAGAGGCCTTGCAAAAAGCCAAAGAAAAGGAAGCCAATTCAAAGCCAAACAAAGACGAAAAGTTTGGCACTGTGGGCTGTGTTGCATTAGATAAACTTGGCAACATTGCTGCAGGAACTTCTACTGGAGGAATGACCAATAAAAAATTTGGTCGTATAGGTGATGTTCCAATTATTGGAGCTGGTACTTATGCCAAAAACGAAGTCTGTGGAGTTTCTGCCACAGGTTGGGGAGAATTTTTTATACGAAATGTAGTTGCCTACGACATAGCTGCTCAAATGATGTATCAAAACAAAAGTTTGGCAGATGCAGCCAAAGAAACCATCCACCAAAAAGTGGCCAAAATGGGCGGTGATGGTGGAATTATCGCCATAGATAGCCACGGAACTGTGGTGATGGAATTCAATACCAAAGGCATGTACAGAGCTTCAATAGATGCCAAAGGCAAAAAAAAGATTGCCATATATCAAGAATAAAATAACCAGGAAGATTATTTTGTCAAAAAAAACGAACTTTGTAATCTTTACTCGAAATTTAAAATACGATTTTATGTCAGACATCAAACATACTTGGACCAAAGAAGAAATTGTAGCATTATACAACCAACCGATGATGGATTTGTTGTACCAAGCTGCCACGGTGCATCGCAAATATCACAATCCGAATGTGGTGCAAGTTTCTACTTTGCTTTCTATCAAAACAGGTGGATGTCCGGAAGATTGCGGATATTGTCCGCAAGCAGCCCGTTATCACACCAACCTAGAAGGCAACGATTTGATGAGTGTTAGTCAGGTAAAAGCCCAAGCTTTGCGTGCTAAAGCTTCAGGATCCTCAAGGGTTTGTATGGGTGCTGCATGGAGAAACGTAAAGGATGGACCAGAATTTGACCAAGTTTTAGAAATGGTTCGCACCATTAATAAACTAGATATGGAAGTGTGCTGTACTTTAGGAATGATTACCGAAAACCAAGCCCATCGTTTAGCTGAAGCAGGTTTGTATGCCTATAACCATAATTTAGATACTTCTGAAGATTACTATAAAGATATTATTTCCACTCGAGCCTTTGAAGATAGAATTGAAACCATTCAAAATGTCCGAAAAACCAATGTTACCGTTTGTAGTGGTGGTATTATCGGTATGGGAGAATCTATAGAAGACAGAGCAGGAATGTTGGTTGCTTTGGCATCATTAAATCCACAACCAGAATCCGTTCCTATCAATGCTTTGGTGGCAGTAGAAGGGACTCCTCTTGAAGATCAAGAACCGGTTTCTATTTGGGAAATGATTCGAATGGTGGCAACTACCCGTATTGTGATGCCAGAAACCCAAGTTCGACTTTCTGCCGGGAGAACACAAATGACCCAAGAAGGTCAAGCCATGTGCTTTTTTGCTGGAGCAAATTCTATTTTTGCTGGAGACAAACTACTTACCACTCCAAATCCGGATGTAAATGAAGACATGAAAATGTTTGACTTATTAGGCTTACAACCACAAAAACCATTCATTAAAAAAATGCAACCTACAACGGTAGAAGCAGAAGATTCTCAATACCAAGCTTTAGGAGAAAAACCAAAATGGAGCAGACCAAATCATACAATTGAACGTAACGAAAAGGCACGTTTGAAAGACTAATGCTATTTAGTTATCAAAAATTACTACGATTCATCAATTTATTCTATTAAAATTCAACTAACATTTTTGTAAACATTTTTTAACTTTGCATCGCTTTTAGGGAGAGCCTTAAACAAGGAAAATATGGGACTACATTTAACACCAATTGAAAGAGTTAAAACCATTTCGAAAAAAGACTTTTTCGAAAATTATGTGCAAAAACAAAAGCCAGTAGTAGTGGAACAACTTACCAGTGAATGGCCAGCCTATGAGAAGTGGAAGTTAGAATACATCAAGCAAATTGCTGGAGACAAAGAAGTACCTTTATATGATGATCGTCCGGTTTCTTATAAAGACGGTTTCAATGAGGCACATGCCAAAATGAAAATGAATGATTACATTGATTTATTGTTGAGCAAACCTACTAATTACCGTATCTTTTTATACAATTTAATGAAAGAAGTACCTTCATTAAACAACGATTTTCATTGGCCAAATATTGGTTTACGATTGGTAAAACAGTTGCCGATGTTATTTTTTGGCGGAGAAAACTCCAAAGTTTTTATGCACTATGATATCGATTATTCTAACATTTTACATTTTCATTTTCACGGAAAAAAAAGATGTATTTTGTTTGCTCCTGACCAAACCAAATATCTATACAAAGTTCCTCATGCCTTAATTTCAAGAGAAGACATTGATTTTGACAATCCTGATTTTGAAAAATGGCCTGCCCTAAAACAAGCCCAAGGCTTGATTTGCGAATTAAACCACGGAGAAATGTTGTACATGCCCGAAGGTTATTGGCATTATATGCATTACGTAACTCCAGGTTTTTCTATGAGTTTACGTGCTTTCCCAAGAAAAATTAGCAACTTAGCAAAAGCTGCTTACAACGTATTTATCATGCGTCATTACGACAATTATATGCGTAAACGCAAAGGACAAGCATGGATTGATTGGAAAAATAAAGAGGCCATTCGCAGAACACATCAAGAATTAAACATCGCTTAATTTGACTTCCGTTAAGGAATTTATAAGCAAGTTAGAATACTATTGTTCCTATCAGGAACGATGTCACCAAGAAGTGATACAAAAACTCTACGATTTGGGTTGTCCGGTTTCGGATCATGCCCAAATCGTTGTGCATTTAATACAACATGGCTTTTTAAACGAAGAACGATTTGCACAACACTTTGCACAAAGTAAAAGCAGACAAAAAAAGTGGGGGAAACAAAAAATCAAAAATGCCTTAAAACTTAAAGGTATTACTACCAACCTCATCCAACAAAGTTTGCAAAGCATCGATCAAGACGAATATCTTCAAACTTTTTCGACAACTGCCAAAAAAACTTGGTCAGAAACTCTAGAAAAAAACTTTTGGAAAAAACAACAAAAAGTAATTTCTAAACTCTTACAAAAAGGGTATGAACGAGAATTAATTTTTGAGTTTTTAGAAGCCAAAAAAGAAGATTAAAAACTTCTTAACCCCTTTAAAAACTAGGGGTATTAAGTAATTTTATATCAATTCACTTTCTTGTTAAAACACTGATTAACAAGTGTTTAACCTTTATGTTTTTTGTAAGAAAAATATTTCACATTGTTAAAAACTCTTTCAAATTGTGAATAATTAATCCTTTTAAACCTACTCATTTTTTGTCATCTTTGTTAACCTATATTTTTTATAAAAAATCAAATTCACGTCACTAATATTCAATACACTATGGCAACTGTGGAACCTATTTTGCAAGAAAACAAAAATCGATTCGTAATTTTTCCTATCAAACACCATGATATTTGGCAATGGTACAAAACCCAAGAGGCTTGTTTTTGGACTGCTGAAGAAATAGATTTACACCAAGATTTGAGTGACTGGAACAACAAATTAAATGCAGACGAAAAATACTTTTTAAAACATATTTTGGCTTTTTTTGCTGCCTCTGATGGAATTGTTAATGAAAATTTAGCAGAGAACTTCGTTAATGAAGTGCAATACCCTGAAGCTAAATTTTTTTACGGATTCCAAATTATGATGGAAAATATCCACAGTGAAACCTACTCTTTATTAATTGATACATATGTAAAAGACGAAAAAGAAAAAGACCAATAATTTCATGCCATTGAAGTATTTCCTGCGATAATGAAAAAAGCACAATGGGCTTTAAAGTGGATCCAGTCTGATTCTTTTGCAGAAAGACTAATTGCTTTTGCAGCTGTAGAAGGAATTTTCTTTTCCGGAGCATTTTGTTCTATTTTTTGGCTAAAGAAAAGAGGTTTGATGCCGGGATTAACCTTTTCAAACGAATTGATTTCTCGTGACGAAGGAATGCATTGCGATTTTGCGGTTCACTTACACAACCACCACTTAGTAAATAAGGTTTCCACTGCTAGAATTACTGAAATATTAACCGAAGCATTAGATATAGAAAGAGAGTTTATTACCGAATCCTTGCCGGTAAGCTTGATCGGGATGAATGCCAAATTAATGACCCAATACTTAGAGTTTGTTACCGATCGTTTGTTGGTGGAGTTGGAGTGTTCAAAAGTATATAACGTAACCAATCCTTTCGACTTTATGGACATGATTAATCTGCAAGGTAAAACCAACTTTTTTGAAAAAAGAGTTTCTGAATACCAAAAAGCAGGAGTAATGAACAAAGAAAAAGAAACCTCATCGGAGTTCACAACCGATGCTGATTTTTAAAAATAAAACAATCCAAAAACCAATAAACTAATCACTCACCAAACTAACACCTAAGCATATGTATGTAGTAAAAAGAGACGGGCACAAAGAGCCGGTAATGTTTGATAAAATTACCGACCGAATCAAAAAAATGTCTTACGGACTAAATCCATTGGTAGATCCGGTTAAAGTTGCTATGCGTGTGATTGAAGGTTTGTACGATGGGGTGCTTACCTCCGAGTTAGACAATTTAGCTGCTGAAACTGCCGCTACCATGACGGTAACACATCCAGATTATGCACAGTTGGCTGCACGTATTGCTGTTTCTAACTTACATAAAAACACCAAAAAGTCTTTTTCTGAAACCATGAAAGACTTGTACGAATATGTAAATCCTCGTACTGGCTTAAAAGCTCCATTAATTTCAGATGAAGTTTTTGAAGTAATTGAAAAATATGCCGAGGAATTAGATTCACACATTATTTACAACCGTGATTTTAACTACGATTACTTTGGTTTTAAAACATTAGAACGTTCTTACCTATTGCGCTTGAACGGTAAAATTGCAGAAAGACCACAACATATGCTCATGCGTGTTTCGGTTGGGATTCACTTAAACGACATCAAAAATGCGTTAGAAACTTACGAATTGATGTCTAAAAAATATTTCACACACGCCACCCCAACTTTATTTAATGCGGGTACCCCAAAACCCCAAATGTCGTCTTGCTTTTTATTAACTATGAAAGACGATAGTATTGATGGTATATATGATACCTTAAAGCAAACTGCAAAAATATCTCAATCCGCGGGGGGTATCGGCTTGTCTATTCATAACGTAAGAGCAACTGGTTCGTATATTCGAGGAACTAATGGAACTTCTAATGGAATTGTTCCTATGTTACGTGTGTTTAACGACACTGCTCGATATGTAGACCAAGGTGGAGGCAAAAGAAAAGGAAGTTTTGCTGTTTATGTAGAGCCTTGGCATGCAGATATTTTCGATTTCTTGGAATTGAAAAAAAACCACGGGAAAGAAGAAATGCGTGCTCGTGATTTATTTTATGCCATGTGGATTCCGGATTTATTTATGAAACGTGTAGAACAAGGAGGTGATTGGACTTTGATGTGCCCTAACGAGTGCCCTGGTTTATGTGATGTACATAGCGAAGCATTTGAGGAAATGTATACTTCTTATGAAGCCCAAGGCAAGGGAAGAAAAACTGTAAAAGCTCGTGAATTGTGGGATAAAATTGTGGAGTCGCAAATAGAAACAGGTACTCCATACATGTTGTATAAAGATGCGGCAAACCGCAAATCGAATCAGAAAAATTTGGGTACCATTCGTTCATCAAACTTGTGTACTGAAATTTTAGAATACACCTCTCCAGATGAAATTGCCGTATGTAACTTGGCTTCTTTATCGCTACCAATGTTCGTAGAAAAAGGAGAATTCAACCACAAAAAATTATTTGAAGTAACCAAACATGTAACCAAAAACTTAAACAAAGTAATTGATCGCAACTACTACCCAGTGCAAGAAGCAGAAAACTCCAACATGCGTCACCGTCCGGTTGGACTTGGCGTGCAAGGTTTGGCAGATGCTTTTATCATGTTGCGATTGCCTTTTGCTAGTGATGAGGCAAAAAAATTAAACCAAGAAATTTTTGAAACCATTTACTTTGCTGCCGTAACTGCTTCGATGGAATTGGCAAAAGTAGAAGGACCTTATTCAAGCTACCAAGGTTCTCCAATTTCTGAAGGATTGTTTCAATTCAATTTATGGGGATTGAAAGACGAAGATTTATCCGGAAGATGGAATTGGGAAAAATTGCGTAAAGAAGTGTTGAAACATGGAGTAAGAAACTCCTTGTTAGTAGCACCTATGCCAACTGCTTCTACATCGCAAATCTTAGGAAATAACGAAGCTTTTGAACCATACACCTCTAATATTTACACCCGAAGAGTATTGTCGGGAGAATTTATCGTAGTTAACAAACATTTGTTGGAAGACTTGGTAAATTTAGGATTGTGGAATGACGATATGAAAAACGAATTAATGTTTCACAATGGTTCCGTACAAAATATTGATGGAATTCCGCAAGAATTAAAAGAATTGTACAAAACAGTTTGGGAATTGAGCATGAAAGACATCATTGACATGTCACGTCACAGAGGTTATTTTATAGACCAATCGCAATCGTTGAATTTGTTTTTAGAAGATGCCACCATGCAAAAGCTTACTTCGATGCATTTTTACGCTTGGAAATCAGGCTTGAAAACCGGTATGTATTACTTAAGAACCAAATCGGCAAGAGATGCTATTAAGTTTACATTAACCAAAAAAACAGAAACCAATCCGGTTGAAAAAGTTGCTGTTCAACCAGAAACAGCTGAAGCAATTAGTGCAGCAGATTTTAGAGCTATGATTGAACGTTCTAAAAATGCAGGTCCGGAAGATTGCGAAATGTGTGGATCTTAATTTTAGTAAACTATTTTCAAAATTCATCTGTCTTGTTTAAGGCAGATGAATTTTTATTTTAAACTATGATTAATACCATTCCAAAAGAAGTATTAGCCAACAAAAGCCAGCGATTTATCAACTTTTGTGTTGATTTTATCGTTAGAATGGTCATTTTTTTAGGTATTGGCTTTGTTATAGGCATAGCTGATCAATTTTTTATGACCGACTACGTCAGTTTTTTAGAAAACATGAACCGATTGCAAGAGATATTTATAGAACTGTTACTTGTTTCTGTATATTATTTATTGATGGAAATTTTAACTGCTCGAACCATAGGAAAATACATTACCGAAACCATGGTAGTAGATCAAAACGGCAACAAAGCTTCTTCGCAACATATCGCTTTGCGAACCTTATGCCGATTTGTACCATTTGATCCTTTAAGTTTTTTAGGACAAGATGGTAGTGGATGGTACGACAAATGGAGCCAAACATTGGTAGTTGATGTAAAAAAATTCAACGAAGACAAAAGAAGAAGACATGAATTTGACGAACTAGGTGTATCTGAAGAATAAAGCACCCAAAGAAATTTTATCTATGGATGCTTTATTTAAGGTATGAAATAATTCAGAATTAATCTTGGTTTAATATAATAGGAGCTTTTCCATCGGTAATAATCACCTTGGCATTATTAGATTTGCTAAGTTCTCTAAACGCTTCAATAGATTGGTATTTAATAATCAGTGGGGTCAATCCTTGGTTGATGATGTTTTGAGCATCACGAATCCCTTCAGCCTCAACTCGTTTTCTGTCAGCTTCCTTTTTTTCGCGTTCTACCACAAATTCCATTTCCTGAAATTGTTGTTCTGCTCTTAACTTGTCTTCAATAGCTGCCGACAATCTTTGTGGTAAGTTGATGCTTTTTAACAATACGGCTTCAATTTCAAATCCTTTTTCAGAAAGCACTTGATTCATTTTGTTTTTAATAGATAATTCAATTTCATTTCTCTTCAAACTATGCATATCTTTTGCAAAATACTCCGCAGAAATATTAGCAGCAGAAGACCGAAGGGTGTTTATCAAAACGTTTCTTTCAAAGTGTTTCCCAATTTCTTCAATAATGGTTTTTGCTTTTTCCTTTTTAATTTGATACAAAACCGACACCTCTGCATTAATGGTCAAGCCTTCTTTTGATGGCAACAATAAAGTTTGCTCCACATTGGTAGTTCTAACCGGAACTTTTAAATAAGTAGTGGTTATTGGATTTACCAACCGAAGTCCTTCTTCCACTGGCTCTCCCTTTAATTTTCCAAAAGTTTGTCTAACACCCACTTCACCGGGTCTGATTACCGTACAACTAGTAAAAACAAGTAAGGTTAAAATTGCGTAAATGATGGTTTTCATATGTTTTAGGAGTTTAAAATTATCTCCTATAAATTTAATCAATAAGTAAATCTTATTTTTGAAATTAGCACCATTTTAGGAAATTTTCAGACTAATGTTTTAAAATTTTCTAAATAAAGTTAAAAGTGTTAAAACTAGATTCTCTGGCAAAATTCCAATAGCAATTCTAATTAAATGCAAAATCATTAACTTGCAAGTCCTAAAAATTAAGCAACTATGATGCAGTGGGAAAAATTGCTTTCACTACAAAAAAATGGAGATTCAAAGCCTCGAAAAAGAAAAGATCAAACTGAAGATCGATTGGATTTTGAAGTTGATTTTGATCGAATTATTTTTTCGGCTCCTTTTAGATTGATGCAAGACAAAACCCAAGTAATTCCGTTATCTAAAACCGACTTTGTGCATACCAGATTAACCCATAGTTTGGAAGTTTCGGTAGTGGGAAGATCGTTGGGCAGATTAGCCGGAAAAAGCATCTTACAAAAGCATCCGCACTTAATAGATTTGGGTTATCAAATTCATGACTTTGGAGCAATTGTGGCAGCAGCATGTTTGGCCCACGATATTGGTAACCCACCATTTGGCCATTCTGGTGAAAAAGCAATCGGAGAATTTTTTGAGTTCGGAAAAGGAAAAGAGTTTCAATCGCAATTAACTCCAAAACAATGGCAAGATTTGGTAAAGTTTGAAGGAAATGCCAACGGATTTTCGTTATTAACCACTTCACGTCCGGGAATGGAAGGTGGATTGCGATTGACCTTTGCAACCTTAGGTGCATTCTTAAAATATCCAAAAGAAAGTTTGCCTCATAAACCAACCAATCAAATTGAAGATAAAAAATTTGGAGTATTTCAAAAAGATTTGGAAGCCTTTGTTTCAGTAACTAATGCTTTAGGACTCATTAAAAAAGATACTACTGATTGGTCGTTTTACCGACATCCTTTGGTTTATTTGGTAGAAGCAGCAGATGATATTTGTTACACCATAATCGATTTTGAAGACGGCATAAACAAAGGACTTATTTCCGAAGATTATGCCTTAGAATATTTAATTCAGTTGGTTAAAGATAGGATTGATAACGAAAAATACCGCATGCTCCCAAGTAAAGAAGATCGCATGAGTTATTTAAGAGCCCTTGCAATAGGAGCTTTGATTGCAGATGCAGTTCATATTTTTAACGAAAACGAAAAGGCAATACTTGAAGGAAATTTCCCGGTTTCGTTGATGGCAAAAAGCAAATATTTGGCACAAATGGAAGATATCATTCAAATAAGCGTGCCTAAAATTTACCAATCAGATGAGGTGATTCAAAAAGAATTGAAGGGGTATCAGATCATTCAACATTTGTTACAATGTGGTGTATTTGCTTCTGAAAGAAATTTTGAAGGAAAAACCACCAACTTTGACCGATTGTTTTTAAAACAAATTCCGGAAAAATATTGGAAAAATATAAACGAACCTTACCATCGTTTGTTGGGTATGGCACAGTTCGTTTCGATGTTAACCGATGGAAAAGCAGTGGAACTTTACCAGCTGGTAAAAGAGTAATTTTAAAATCTTAATCCAATTCCTATCCCATTTTGATTGGAAACCATCTCTAAAGTAGGTACAAAGGCCTTGCTATTTTGTAATTGGTTGTACTGATTGGCAGCTTCTTTTAGTTTTTTGTTCCCTGCCCCTTCAATTACAGTCCCAATAATTCCAACTACCAAACCAGCTCCTCCAACAGCCCAATTCGGATTGGCATTTTTGTTAAATTCCTGACCCAACACAAATCCAAAAGTAAATCCTCCGGCAGCACCCATTACTTGTCCAATGGTTCGGTTAGTTTGAGCTTTTGAGAATAGTTGCAAAACTTCCTGCTGCTGTTGTACTTTTTCTTTAGCTTCGTTCACTGTAATTTTTTGTCCGTTTAAATACAATCCGGAACCCCAAAAATTACTTTTAAATTCCATTTGGGCTTGTGCCAAACAAAAACAAAAAAAGGCAGTAAATAAGTAATTTAATTTCATATTTAGATAATTATTTGTTTTTTAAGAGATGTTGTAAACATAAAAATTAATTTCGCATTTATTGTATATAAAAATGAAGAAATTTAAAGTTATTGCATTTGATGCAGACGACACCATTTGGATAAATGAACCTTATTTTGAGGAAACCGAGAAAAAGTTCTGCGGATTGATGGAAGATTTTTTATCTCATCAAGGAATTTCAGCAGAATTATTTGTCATCGAAATTCAAAATCTTTCCATTTATGGGTATGGCATTAAAGGATATATTTTATCTATGATTGAAGCTGGAATCAAAATTTCAAATGGCACCCTTTCTACCAAAGCCATTGAAAAAATTATAGATTACGGAAGAGAACTGTTAGAAAAACCTGTCATCTTAATTGATGGTATTGAGGCAACATTGGCACATTTAAGCCAACGATACAAATTGGTATTGGCTACCAAAGGAGATTTGTTAGACCAACACAGAAAATTGCATCTTTCCGGATTAGGAAAATATTTTCATCACATTGAAGTGATGATTGAAAAGAAAGAATCTGATTACCAAAAATTATTGCAGCGTTTAGAAATTAATGCGAAAGATTTTTTAATGGTTGGAAACTCATTAAAATCAGATGTACTTCCGGTTTTAAATTTAGGAGGAACAGCTATTCATATTCCTTTTCACACCACTTGGGCTCATGAACGTATTGATCACACCATAGTTCACAGCCAGTTTTTTACTTTTGAACATGCAAGTGAAATAATAAGTTGGATTGACAACTAGTACATGAGTTTCCCCATTGCATTTCATCCAATATATAAGCATCCTTTGCCTGATGGCCATCGATTTCCTATGGAAAAATACGAACTCCTTCCGCAACAATTATTGTTGGAAGGAATTGCAGAACCTTCAGACTTTTTTACTCCAAAAGAGGTTGATTTAGAGCATATACTTCAAGTTCACGATTCGGATTATGTAAAACATTTATTGCAATTACAATTAGATGCCAAACACATCCGAAAAATTGGCTTCCCATTGAGTAAAGAGCTGGTAAAAAGAGAATTGATTATCACCCAGGGTACGATCAAAGGTGCAACATTTGCTAACAAAGAAGGAATTGCTGCTAACATTGCAGGTGGTACCCATCATGCTTATCCGAATGGTGGAGAAGCGTTTTGTTTGCTTAACGACCAAGGTGTGGCAGCAAAATATTTGCTTCAACAAAAGTTAGCCAAAAAAGTTTTAATGCTCGACTTAGATGTACATCAAGGCAATGGTACCGCAGTGATGTTTCAAAACGAACCTTCCGTTTTTACTTTTTCTATACACGGGAAATCAAACTACCCTTTTAAAAAAGAAGTTTCTGATTGGGATATTGCTTTAGAAGATCAAACCACCGATGCCGTTTATTTAGAAACTTTGCAGAATTCCTTACGAGTTATTCAAAAAAACTTTGCCCCTGATTTTGTATTTTATTTATCAGGAGTAGATGTTTTGGCAACGGATAAATTGGGAAAATTGGGCCTGAGTATGCAAGGTTGCAAAAACAGAGATATCATGGTGTTTGAATGGATTAAAAAATTGCAAGTTCCGGTTCAGGTAAGTATGGGAGGTGGTTATAGCAAGGACATCAAACTAATTATAGAAGCACATGCCAATACTTTTAGAGAGGCAAGAAACATTTTAAAATAAAAAAGCTGTCCAAAAATTCTTGAACAGCTTATAATCATTTTTTAATATACTAACAGGCTTGAAGCAATTGGATGATTTCATTGCCATATTTCATGCGTTTCAAATCTCCAAATCCTTTTACTTGGGTTAAGTCTTCCGGCGATTTAGGTTGAAGCTTAACAATGCTTAACAATTCCGAATTGTGACAAATCATGTATTGTGGCATTTTCAGCTTTTCTGCTTTTGCTGCTCTCCATTCTTTTAAACTTTGAAATAATTGATTTTCTTGTTCCGATAATTTCACCGAATTGATAATGGATGGAAAATTAGCTTTGGCACATTTTTCTTTGTTTTCATTGGTAGGAATGCCCTCAAAAAAAACCAATACCGACCAAAATTCATTTACTCCAGAAATAAAATTACTAGAAGTTTGAAGCACATTTTTATCTTTGATAAATGCGTTTAACTTTTGCTGATCTTCTACCAAAAAGTCGTTGTGTAATCTGATTTTAAAATGTTGTACTTGCATGGCTTATAAATTTAAAGTGAAACAAAAAAACACCATCGAAACCAAGTAGCTCGATGGTGTGGATTATTATTTTCCTATCAATAAGATTTCATTAGCTACTACTTCGGTTACATAGCGTTTGTTCCCGTCTTTGTCGTCATACGAGCGGTTGCTTAATTTACCTTCTATGGCAACTTCTTTTCCTTTGTTCACATACTTTTCAATAATTTCTGCTGTTTTCCCCCAAGCAGTTACACGATGCCAAGTAGTCTGTTCTACTTTTTCACCATTTTGATTGGTGTACACTTCGTTGGTGGCAATAGAAATGTTTGCCAATTTTTTTCCATCAAAATTTTTGATTTCTGGTTCTTGTCCTACGTGTCCGATTAATTGAACTTTGTTTTTTAATGCATTCATGGCGTAAAAAATTTAAAGATTAATAAAAAATTGTTTTTGTTGATTTCAACGATGCAAAGTTGTGCTGGTTACTAAAAATTATTCGGTAATAAATTATTTAATTTCGTTTGTAACCGAATGTATTCATTTAAAAATGTTTTATTATTTGAAAATCAGCAATTTAATTGATATTGTTTTTTTGATGCTTTTTTGATCAAAGACACCTAAACTCTTCATCACAAAACTGTATTTAGTTTTGAAAATAAGTTCTATTAATTCTTTTTGTCACAATTTCAAGTTTTATTTATAACAAAAAGAAAGATATTTCTTAAATAAGTTCATTTTGAGATAAAAAAGTAAACATTATTAAAGAAATCTTAAAAAAATTTATACTTTGGCTAATCATTTTATTGAAAACCAAACTCTTTATACCCTATGAAGAAATTTACAACACTTTGCCTCTTTTTATTGGTTTCCTTATTTTCAAATGCTCAATTTTTAGAGGAATTTGAAGGAGCATCATTTCCTCCTGCCGGATGGTTGGTAGCGGATAATGGTG
>CAZAHJ010000016.1:24557-29505 GCA_964485115.1 uncultured Flavobacterium sp. | reverse complement strand
TTCAACGCTTCAACGCTTCAACAATTAAACGTATAAACAAATAAACAAAATCTTACGGTAACTTCTGCACTCCCATGTTAAATAAGGTAAACGCTTGGATATCGGCATTTTCTTCCATGGTTTTACTGATAGGCTTTCCGGCTCCGTGGCCTGCATTCACATCAATTCTAATCAGTACAGGAGCATTACCGGCTTGTTTGTCTTGTAATTCTGCAGCAAACTTAAAGCTGTGAGCAGGAACTACTCTGTCGTCATGATCGGCAGTAGTTATTAAAGTTGCTGGATATTTTACGCCTTTTTTTACATTGTGTACCGGGGAGTAACCTAACAAGTATTCAAACATTTCTTTACTTTGTTCCGAAGTGCCATAATCATAAGCCCAACCTGCTCCGGCAGTAAAAGTATGGTAACGCAACATATCTAATACACCTACAGCAGGCAATGCCACCTGAAATAAATCCGGACGTTGCGTGATACAAGCACCAACCAACAAGCCACCATTGCTACCTCCTCTAATAGCCAAAAATTCTTTGGAAGTAATATTGCTTTGTATCAAATATTCAGCAGCTGCAATAAAATCATCAAACACATTTTGCTTTTGCATTTGGGTACCGGCATCGTGCCATTTTTTGCCATATTCTCCACCGCCTCTTAAATTAGCTACAGCATACACTCCGCCGTTTTCCATCCAAACTGCATTGGTTACACTAAAACTTGGGGTTAAGTTTACATTAAACCCACCATAGCCATATAAAATAGTTGGATTTTTCCCGTTCCACTCCAAGCCTTTTTTATAGGTAATGATCATCGGAATTTTGGTGCCATCTTTAGAGGCATAAAACACTTGCTTGCTTACATAATTTTCCGGGTTAAAGTCTATTTTAGGTTGTTGGTATAAAGTTACGGTTCCATTTGCTGGATTTAACTTAAAAGTACTGGTTGGTGTGGTATAGTTGGTAAAACTAAAATAAATATCCTTATCGGTTTTTTTTGCAGAAAACCCACTGGCAGAACCTACTCCCGGCAGGGCAATTTCGCGAATTACTTTCCCTTTATAGTCTAGTTGTTTAACCAACGAAATAGCATCTTTTAAATAATTAGCAAACAAATAGCCAGCACCGGTGGTTGCGTTTAATACAAAATCGGTTTGTGGCACCAATATGTTCCACTCTTTATTGCTTCCAGTAGGATCAATTAAAATTACTTGGCTATTTGGAGCTTTCCAATTGGTTTCTACCAATAAATTTCCTTCGGTATGGTCTAAAACACTAAAATCATGATCAAAACCTTCTACCAATTGCACCATTTTTGCATCTTTTTTAAATAAATCTAACACATATAATTCATTGCCAGAAGTAGAATTGGCTGCGGTAATAACCAAATATTTTTGATCTTGAGTTACATAGCCACCTACGTATCGTCGTTTGGTTTCTGCTCCAAAAATAACTTGGTCCTGTGCTTGAGAAGTTCCCATTTTATGGAAGTACAATTTGTGTTGATCGGTTTTAGCAGATAATTCACTTCCCTTAGGTTTGTCATAGCTAGAGTAGTAAAATCCTTCGTTACCTCTCCATGAAATACCGCTAAATTTCACATCGCGAATGGTAACATCCAATACTTTTTTGGTTTTGGCATCTAAAACAATAATTTCATTCCAGTCGCTACCGCCTTTGGAAATGCTGTACGCACAAAGCGAACCGTCTTTAGAAAAAGAAACATTTGCCAAGGAAGTAGTCCCGTCTTTAGAAAATGTATTGGGGTCTAAAAACACTTCTTCTATGCCATTCACTTTTCGGTATAAAACCGACTGGTTTTGCAATCCATTGTTTTTGTAATAATAGGTGATGCCACCTTCGGTAAACGGAGCCCCAATGCGTTCATAATTCCACAGCTGTTCCATTCTCTTTTTAATTTGATTACGGTAAGTAATTTGGTTTAAATATTCAAAAGTTACTTTATTTTGTTCTGCTACCCAGGAAGCAGTTTCTGCCGAACGATCGTCTTCTAACCACCGGTAGGGGTCTGCAATTTTTTGGTCAAAATAAGTGTCAATCACTTCTTTTTTTTGCGTGGTTGGATAGGTTAGTGTTTTATTTTGTGCCATCGTTGTAGTTCCCATCATTGAAAGGAGATATAAAAGAGAGAATATTGGAAAGAAATGTTTTTTCATTTTGGATTGGTTTTAAAGTGCAGAGCTAAATTAGTTAAAAATACAACTAGAAATCTTGCTAAAATCATAAATTAAAAAACCCGCCGTTTAGGCGGGCTGATGGATTGAACACAAGATTAATGAAATAATGGTTTATAACAACTCCAGTTTTTGTAAATCATAATACCGGTTAAAGTGGTAACCAAAATGGCTCCTCCAATTCCGGGCATGTCTAAAAACAAATGGAAAAGTAATATGTTCAATGAAATGGGAGCCAATAATATCAAAGCAAATGGCACCCAACGTTTGGCTAACAATAAGATGCCTATAAAAATTTCAAACGCCCCTACTACGGGTAAAATATAGCCAGTATCTACCAACGATTTGATAAAGTTTGCTGCATTTTCGGGCATGGCAGGAGATGGGATTAATTCTATAAATTTATTAAAACCAAAAATTACCAAGAGAATACCTAATAAAAAACGAACGATTTTAGTAAATGTGGAGTTCATATGTTAAAATATTATGGTTAGCTTGTTTTAATTTATAAAAATATAAAATAACATTAATAAATAATGAATTTAAATAAAAAAACCGCAAAACTAAGTTGCGGTTTTTGAAAAAGTTATCTCCAATTTTTAGTTGTTGGGAGATACGATAATATTAAAATTTACCTCTACATCCGTTTCCCCACCTGCGTTGGCTATGTTTCCTTGTAACACTCCAGAGGCGTTTTTATTTGGAAAATGTCTCAATGTTACTCGCAAGTTACCATTGCCAATATTGGTAGGAGTATAGGTAGTGGTAATTCCTATTGGTTGGTTATTGCTATCAGCATCGTTGTACACAAAAGCACCTAAATTGCTTGGCAATTGGTAAAATACTTGATGTGCAGTTCCTTCAGCAATCACTTCCGGGGTGATGTCTTCCGTAGGGTTTTCTAATTCATTTAAAAACTGAATGTTACCGGTATAAGTTACTCCGTTTAAAAAATTACCTCCTGTAATGGTAACTATAGGAGCATTTGGGCCGTCACCATCCAAATCTCTAGAAGTTAATACAATAGTTTGGTTATTGCTCCCAACCATAGTTAAGGTAACCGTAGTTATTAACTCTCCTTCGTGGTCGTGATCATGGTCGTCACATCCTATAGTAAAAGAAGTTAATGTAATGATTAAAGCGAATAATTTAAGTTGATTATACATGATTTTGATTAAATTTTAAAATTGATATTGTATTTGAATTTGCAAGTTCCTTCCCATTTCGTCTGCAAAAAATCGTTGTCGGTTTAAATAGTCGCGATACCTCTGGTTGGTGATATTTCGAACAGTTGCCAAAATTTCTATTGTGTTTCCGGACTTTAACGTAAAGTGTTTGCTAATTTGCCCATGCAACAATCCGTAGCTTGCAGGAGGTGTGCTGATATCGATTTCAACAGGCTCTAATTCGTTATTGGCATTTACAATGTTTGTAACGAAATTAAAGTTTGGAAACCGGTTTTGTCTTCCTATCAATTCATAGGTAAGCTGGGCATCTACCAACGTAAAATTCTTTTGAACTTGTAGAGAAAAATTCCACGGAGGCAAGTCGATTAAAGGTTGATAGTTGGTAACATCTTGCCCATAAATCCATGCAAATTTTTGGTGGATGCTCCAATTTCCACGAAATTGGTGTTTGAACTGCTGGTCAACTCCCGCTAAAAAAGCATGGGTTTGTGTGTGTTCCCAAACCGGAAAAGCTCCACGAATGGTAGATTCAAAACCAATAGGTTTTAAAAACAGATAATTTTGCACCGATTGTACATAAGGAGCAACTTCCCAAAGAGCGTTTACCCCTTGTTTTTGCAAATACAACTGACTTTTTACAGAACGCTCCGGTTGGTTATTTAGATCTCCCAACTCAATTTGTGCATTGCTGTGGTGCAAACCATCGCTAAAAAGTTCTGCTACATTCGGACTCCTTTGGGCCAATTGTACTAGGGCTTTAAAGGTGTAATCGTGCGGAAACTCTTTTTGCACACCAATATTTGCAGCAAAATTATGGTAAGTAAATTTTGGCTGAGTAATCCATTGCACTCCGGTTTCCCCTATAATAAAATGGTTAAAGTTTTGGTTGTAGTTTCGTTCTTCCCATCTGGATTTTAGGTAGTTTTTTTGGGCTTGAATGTATTGAAAATCATACCGAAAACCAGCATCTATCGCCCAAAAATGAGGCAAAACAAACGTACCAACCACATAACTTCCCACCTCTGTTTTAAAATAGGTTGGAATGATGGTTCTGGCTCCGGTAGGACTATTGGCTTGGTTGTATTGAAACAAAGATTGCACACCATACAATAGTTGGTTATTAGCACCAACACTTTGTTTTCGGTTCCACTGTAAATTTTGCGTAATTAAATGCAAGGTCAATGCAGGCCTTGTTTCGTTTGGATTACGATTTACATCAAATTCGTTTCTGCTATTCCATTGGGTACTTGCAATCCATTGGTGGTACCCTTGGTTTTCGTCAAAATTCTTTTGCTGAAACTGAAAACTTTGGTGATGAATCACCTGTTTTGGACGTTTGATTTGGTACGTAAAATCTACCACTACCAAAGGGCTGAAAGATTGTAAAGCAGTGTACAAATCGGTTACATTTCCTAAATGAGAAGCTCTTAATATGCCCAACTCATTATAAAAATAATGGTATTGAAGCAATTGCGATTTTTTTTCAGACACTTTGCTACCTTGCACACCAACATGTCCGGATTGACTTCCGGTATTGCTCAATACATAGCTAGGAGTACTTCGATCTCCAAAC
>CAZAHJ010000016.1:0-24457 GCA_964485115.1 uncultured Flavobacterium sp. | reverse complement strand
ATGATTGGCTTTTGAATGCCTTGGCCAGTTTTTAATACTGATACTCCGGGGACGGTTTGTAATACTTCTCCCAAACTTTGGTTTTTTTGGTTTTCCAAAGTTTTGGTATCGATGGTATTTTGGTACGCAACGGTTTTTTTATTGCTTCTTCCTTGGATGGTGATACCACCCAAATCTTGGGTTTTCCAAGAAAGAATGATGTTAATTTGGTGCTTACCCGAAGCCAATATGGTATCCTTTGGCATATATCCAATATGGGAGAACTGTACCTTAACACCTTTTTCAGGAGCGTTGGTACTCAATACAAACCTACCTTGTTCGTTGGTGGTTGTTTGATTTTTTTTGGTGAATACATGTACGTTTACCAAGGGATTTCCATCTGCATTTTTCACCAAACCGTTGATTTCTGTTTGTTGTGCAAAGGAAAATTGGAATAAACCACAAAGTATCCACACAAGCAGGAATTGCTTCATGGAAAATGATACTTAGTTTAAAACAAGTTTTTTCGGGTGGTTTAAACCAAATAAGGCGGTCCGCGATGTGGAGGTAATGTAACATTTTCCGAAGTGGAAAAAGAAATATTTTTTACAACAAAAGGGAAAGACTTTATGGAAGGAGGTTCCGGAATAAAGGTAACCTCAGGGACCACATAAAAACCAAAAACAAAATCACAAACAGCACAATCGTCTTCCGTATCGTGAAAATGGGTGCATTGTTCATGTTTGTGGATTTCTTCAAAAGCATGTTCATAAATATGCAACGATTGCACTAACATGGTGCCCAACACCAAAAGCATCAGATACAAGTTAATTTTAATTCGTTGGTATTTATTCCATTTCATGGGGCAAAGATACAAAGAGGGATTCTTAAATTAATTCAAAAAAAACTTTGTTAGCTTTATCTAACAAAGTTTTATTGAAATAATTATTTTGTTTATAATTAAACTAGTGCATGCTCCACTAAATACTCCGCAATTTGAATAGCATTGGTTGCAGCACCTTTACGGAGGTTATCTGACACAATCCACATATTTAAAGAATTCGGTAAACTCTCGTCTCTTCTAATTCTACCAACAAATACTTCATTTTTGTCTTGGGCATAAATTGGCATGGGATAGGTATTGGTCAAGGGGTTGTCTTGCACTATTACTCCTGGGGTATGGTGTAAAATTTCTCGAACTTCCTTTAAATCAAAATCGTTTGCAAAGGTAATGTTTACCGACTCCGAGTGACCTCCTACTACCGGAATTCTGATGGCAGTAGCAGTTACCGCAATGGTATTATCTTGTAATATTTTTTGGGTTTCACGAACCAATTTCATTTCTTCTTTGGTATAGCCATTTTCTTCAAACACATCACATTGTGGAATGGCATTTCGGTGAATAGGATAGTGGTAAGCCATTTCACCGGCAACTCCGGCATACTCATTTTCTAGTTGTTGTACTGCTTTTACACCTGTTCCGGTAATGGATTGATAGGTAGAAACTACCACTCTTTTTATCCCATATTTTTGATGTAACGGGTTTAATACCAACACCATTTGAATGGTAGAGCAATTCGGATTGGCAATAATTTTATTTTCTTTGGTTAAGGTAGAAGCATTAATTTCGGGAACAATTAATTTTTTGGTCGGGTCCATTCTCCATGCAGAAGAATTGTCAATTACCGTAGTACCTACTGCAGCAAATTTTGGAGCCCAATCTAAAGAAGTTTGCCCACCAGCCGAAAAAATGGCAATATCTGGTTGCATACTTACCGCAGTTTCTAAAGAAACTACTGTATATTCTTGATTGTTAAAGGAAATTTTCTTGCCAACGGATCTTTCTGAGGCTACCGGAATTAAAGTGGTGATTGGGAAATTTCTTTCTGCCAAAACTCTTAACATCACTTCACCTACCATACCGGTGACACCAACAACTGCTAATTTCATAAATTTCATAAATTAATTCAGGATGCAAAAGTACATATAAAAGTGATTATATGTTGGCTGTTTAGAAAAATATAACAATTTGTTATAATAAATCTTTAAAACAAAAAAAGCCACTTATAATAGTGGCTTTTCAATTATTACTTTTTCAACAAATCTCTAATTTCAGCCAAAAGTTCCTCTTGGGTTGGTCCGGCTGGAGCAGCAGGAGCAGGTTCCTCTTTCTTTTTGGTGGTATTGATGGCTTTGATCATCATAAAAATTACAAAAGCAATAATCACAAAGTTAATGACTGACGATAAAAACATGCCATATTTTACTCCACCTAAAATAGTAAGCTCTTCAATTTTTTGCAAATTGGCCGCTTCTAAAGCAGGTTTTAACAAAAGTGGTGTAATCACATCATCAATTAATGAACTTACAATTTTTCCAAACGCACCACCAATAATTACTGCAACCGCAAGATCTACCACATTGCCTTTCATCGCAAAGGCTTTGAATTCAGAAAATAGTTCCATAAGAATTAAATTTTATATTTATACACAAAAATAGGCAAACTTGTTAAAGTTTTGGTGTTATTCCCTATAAAAGATGCGTTTTACTCGTTGAGATATTCCGGTGAGAATTTCGTATGGTATGGTGCCAATGACATCTGCCATTTCTTGTAAGTTGGGTTGTTCCCCTAAAATAATTACTTCATTGCCTTCTTGACATGAAATGTTGGTTACATCCACCATCAACATATCCATACAAATGCTTCCAACAATGGGAGCTTTTTGTTGGTGGATCATCACGTATCCTTTTTCGTTGCCCCAAGCTCTTCTGATGCCATCGGCATATCCAATTGGGATGGTAGCAATTTGCATTTCTTCTTTGGCAACAAATCTTCTGCCATAACCTACAGAATCGTTAGTAGGAATGGTTCTAATCTGTGAAATAACCGATTTTAAAGTGCCCACTCTTTGTAATTTGTGTTGTACCGAAGCAATGTTTTCGATACCATACAAACCAATCCCTAAACGAACCATGTCGAATTGTGCTTCCGGGTAATGATGAATTCCTGAGGAATTCACTAAATGTCGTAAAGGCTTAATATGTAATTCTTCAGAAATTTTACAAGATAATTGATCAAACAACTGGATCTGTTTTTTGGTAAAAGTTTGCTGTTGCAAATCCTCTGAAGCAGCCAAGTGCGATAAAATACTCTGAATTTTTACCGAATCATTGTTTTTTAAAATTAGTAACAATTTAGGCAAATCGTGTTCTTGAAAACCTAATCGATGCATTCCGGTATCTATTTTGAGATGAATCGGATAGTGGGTTAGGTTTTTCTCTTTCAATACTTCTAAAAAGTGAAACAATCCGTTAAACGAATATATTTCAGGCTCTAATTGGTGTTGAATGATGGCTTCAAAACTGCTGATTTCCGGGTTCAAAACCATGATTGGAGTTTGAATACCATTGGTTTTTAAGGCAATGCCTTCGTCTGCAAAAGCAACACCTAAATAATCTACTTTATGATATTCCAACAATTTGGCAATTTCTAAGCCTCCATTGCCATAACTAAAAGCTTTTACCATTACCATCATTTTGGTGTTGGCTTGCAATAAAGCTTTATAGTAATGCAAATTATGCGATAAAGCGTTGAGGTTGATTTCTAATACCGTTTCATGGGTTTTTTGTTCCAACATGGCCACTGCTTGTTCCAAATAAAATTCACGAGCTCCTTTAATTAAAATGGTTTCTTGGTGAAACAATAAATGTGGAATATCTTCTAAAAATTTTTTGGTATGTTCGTAAGCCTTGCAATTTGGCAATAAGTTTTTGTATTTACTAATAGTTGGCCCAATACAAAATACCCGATCGATGTTGTTTTTTAAAAATAAATCTACCAATTGTTGGTACAATTCCAATTCTTGCAAGCCACTTTGCACCAAATCGGTAATGATGACTGTTTTTTTGGGGTGTTGTTTTTGGTTTTCTAAAAAGTCTAATGCAATTTTTAAAGAAGCAATATCTGCACTGTAACTATCGTCAATCAAAGTGGTTTGGTGAATGCCTTGTTTAATTTTTAAACGCATTTCTATCGGATACAACAATGGCATTCTTTCCTGAATGGTTTCCACATCCACATCTAAATAAAGTAACACCATCAGGCAATGTACTGCATTTTCAATGCTACCATCATCGGTAAACGGAATATGCACTTTAAAACAAAGTTGCTTGTAAGTAACCAAAATAACCGACTGATGGGTTTGCTTTTTTACTTGAATCCACACATCGGCTTGGTTGCTTTTGTTGCTCCAGCTAAATGTGGGAATGTTGCTTGGGATAAAAGTTTCTAAACTTTTATTTTTTCGATAAATCAAGGTGTTTACATGAGAAAACAACAGGAGTTTTTCCGCAATTTTTTGGGCTACATTGTCAAAACCCTCATCGTGTGCAGTACCAATATTGGTTAAAATACCTATGGTTGGTTGGATGATTTTTTGCAAATGCACCATTTCATTTACGGTAGAAATTCCGGCTTCAAAAACACCAATTTGGTGGTGGGGCTGCAATCCTAAAACGGATAAAGGCACGCCGACTTGAGAGTTGTAACTTTTTGGATTTTTGGCGGTATGATAATCAGGACTTAACAAAAAATACAACCACTCTTTAATGATGGTTTTTCCGTTGCTTCCGGTAATACCTATGATGGGAATATCAAATTGTTTGCGATAGGCAGTTGCAAAATCTTGTAAGGATCTAAGTGTGCTTTTTACTTCGTAAAAGGTCGCTTTGTTTTTGAGTTTTTCGGGTGTTTTTTCTACCACAAAGTATTGTACTTTTTGTAAAAGTACTTCTTCAATAAAATCATGGCCATCAAAATTAGGTCCTTTGATGGCAAAAAAAACGGTTTTTTCAGAGTTTCCCAACGACCTACTATCCATCGAAACCTGGTCTAATAACTGGTTTTCGAATAAAAACAAAAGGGTTTTGGTCACGGGGTGTAGCATAATGCAACTATTCTTTTTCTTCTCGCATTGCTTTGTAGTAAGCTGCTCTGCTTAAAGGTTCGTATTCTTCTGTTTCACCTAGTAAAACTAATTTTTCGTCGTTGGCTTTTCTAAAGCTATAGTGGGCTAAATTTCCGGTTCGGGTACAAACGGCATGTACTTTGGTAACGTATTCGGCTGTAGCCATTAAGGCAGGCATGGGTCCGAACGGATTTCCTTTAAAATCCATGTCTAATCCGGCAACAATTACCCTAATACCGGAGTTGGCTAAGTCATTACAAATAGCAACAATTTCATCGTCAAAAAATTGAGCTTCATCAATTCCAACCACATCGCAACCTTGGGCTAAAATTCGAATATTGGCAGCAGCCGGAACAGGAGTAGAGCGAATTTCGTTGGCATCGTGCGAAACAACCATTTCGTCATGATAGCGAGTATCTAAGGCGGGTTTAAAAATTTCTACTTTTTGTTTGGCAAACTGGGCGCGTTTTAATCTGCGAATCAATTCTTCTGTTTTTCCGGAGAACATTGAACCGCAAATCACTTCAATCCAGCCAAATTGTTCTTCATGATTAACCGTATTTTCGAGAAACATTTTTAAAAATTAATAGGAGATAAAGAATACTTTCTGTTACATTTGTAATGCAAACAAATGTATTAAATAAAAACGCATTAACGGCATACAAATCCCTAACTTATGAAGAAAAAATTAGAACAAGAGTTGATTAGTATTGCTCATAGAGTTCTTAAATTAACTGGCAAAGAGGACTTACCACAACTGTATGTAGAATCGAAAAAATTGTATGAAAAAATTGCGATTTTGCATTTTTATGAAAATCACTACCAAAGTTTAGCAGAAGAAATCCCTGCGGAAAAGTTAGCCGAAAAATTAGAAAGTTTTACCAGTTTACCTACTCAAAACACCGTTGCGGAGCCTTTAGAAGAAGTAATCGCCATAGAGGAAAATGTTTCAGAAGAAGTAGCGAATGAAGAAAACATAAAGAAATCTTTTGCAACAGTAGAATCTGTTTCGTTAGAAACAGAAGCAGCTGTAGAATTAATCATAGAAGAAGTTTTAACGGAAGAAGCTCCTGAATTTGTTTTTGAAGAAACCCATGAGGCGGTTGTTAAAGAAGCAGAGGAAGATATTATTGAAAAAACACCAACATTATTCGAACCTATTTCAGGTGAACCTATAGAAGAGGCTAAAACAACTTTACTTGAAATTATAGGCGAGGGTTTTGAAGATTTAGAATTTATTAAAGTAGAGTCTAATAACGAGGAAGTTACTAAAGAAGGCAACGAAAATGTTAATGATGTAGTAGCTGCAGTTTCTAAAAGCATCCAACAAAAAGCGGTTAAGCCAGCGTCATCTTTAAATGACGTATTGAATAAAGGAATTACTTTTGGTCTAAACGATCGCATTGCTTTTGTAAAACATTTGTTTGCAGGAAGTAATGAAGATTTTAACCGAGTGGTATCGCAATTAAACACTTTTGAGACCCATGAGGAAGCCATACAATTTATTGAAGATTTGGTAAAACCTGATTACGATCAATGGGCTGGAAAAGAAGAATATTCTGAAAGATTTTTGCAAATTGTAGAAAAGAATTTTTTATAAAAATAACATTTTTAAATTTTTAAAGCTTGTTGGTTACCACAAGCTTTTTTTTGCATATTTATTTCATCAATGTTTAGCGTAATCGTTAAATTATCATTAATATAAAATTAATTACTCCATAAAACTTTGTTTATTGAGAATCTTCAAACGAATTAACAATAACTTAACCTTTTTAAGATTTCTTTATTAGATTTTTGTGGCTTAAAACAAATAATAAAAACCCATGAAAAAAATTGTAGCAATTTTTGTATTTTTAATTTCTTTTTGTGGTTATTCTCAGGTAACCGGATCCTCAATGTCGGGGGTAGTAAAAACCGACAAAGCAGAATTATTGCCTGGAGCCACTGTAGAAGTAATTCACAAACCATCTGGTACAAAGTACTTCGCAACCACCAACGACAAAGGAAGATTTGGTATTCCTAACATTAGAACAGGTGGACCTTACACCGTAAAAGTTTCGTATGTTGGGTACAAAACTTCTGAGGTAAATGAAGTTACAGCACCACTAGGAAACACCGTAAATGTGGATGTTGAATTAACAGAGGAATTAACTGCCTTAGACGAAGTAGTATTGGTTGGAACCAAATCAAACAATGTTTTTTCTAAAGAAAGAACAGGTGCTTCTCAGCAATTTAGCAATAGAGAGGTAAATGCTGTTCCTACTTTAGGTTCCAGAACCATCAACTCTATTACTAAGTACAATCCAAATGGTAACGGTAACTCATTTGGAGGTCAAGATTCTCGTTTGAACAACTTTACTATTGACGGTTCTGTTTTTAACAATGGATTTGGTTTAGGAAGTGAAGCTGCTGCTGGTGGTAGAACGGGTTCTTCTGCAATTTCTTTAGATGCAGTAGAAGAAATTCAAGTTAACATTGCTCCTTACGATGTTCGTCAATCTGGTTTTACTGGTTCTGGTATTAATGCGGTTACAAGAAGCGGTACCAATCAAGTAGAAGGTTCTGTTTATACTTCATGGAGAAACAATAGCAATACCTTTATTGGTACTAAAGCAGGAGCAGTTGAAATTCAACCAGCTACTTTTGAAGAAAAAATTTGGGGAGCTCGTATTGGAACTCCAATTATTAAAGACAAATTATTCTTCTTTGGTAACTTTGAAACTATTGAGAACATACGTCCAGCCACTACTTGGACATCTACAGGATCTCCTAACCCAACCCCACAAGTTTCTGCTCCAACTTTTGATCAAATGCAACAGTTGTCAAACTTCATGCAAAATACTTTTGGTTACGAAACAGGACCTTGGGAAAATTTTAATGCCAATACGATTTCTAAAAAATTCTTAGCAAAAATCGACTGGAACATTAACGATAACCATAAATTTTCGATTCGTTACGTACACCACGATTCTGAAGCAGATGAGTTGATTTCTAACTCTACTTCTTTAGGGGTAGGTAATCGTAGAACCAACGTTAACTCGATGTCATACCGAAATGGAGGTTATACTATTATGGATAACACCCGATCAGTAGTAGCGGAATTAAATAGTAAGTTTTCTGAAAAATGGCATAACAATTTTATTGCAGGTTTTGACAAGCAAATTGAAGACAGAGGTTATTTAGGTGCGTTATTCCCATTAATCGACATTAGAGGAGGCACTAGCAATGCACCAAACTTTATTTCGGTGGGGATGGACCCATTTACTCCAGGAAACCAATTAAATTATTCTAATTTACACTTTACTAATAACACCACTTATTACAACAATAACCACACTTGGACTTTTGGTGCCAATTATGAAAGATTTATCTCAAATAATATGTTTTTCCCTGGCTCTCAAGGGGTATTTGTATTCAATTCATTAAATGATTTTTACAATGCTGCTAACGAGTCGGCTGCTAATAATTTTGCGCCTTCTACTACATTTTTACCTTCAAGAGTGCAGTTTAGATATTCTGCATTACCAGGCGGAGAAGATCCATTACAAGTAATGAAATCAAACAAATTTGATATTTATGCTCAAGACCAAATAAAGTTAAGCGATAATTTCAAATTAACTCTAGGCTTGAGAGCTTCTACAGTGTGGTTTGCTAATACTGCAATTGAAAATCCTGCGGTTAGTCAATTAGACTTTATCGATGGGCAGCGTTTCAATACAGGAGAGATGGCAAAAGCACAATTATTATGGGAACCAAGAGTTGGTTTTAACTTAGATGTATACGGTGATGCTACCACTCAATTAAGAGGTGGAACCGGCGTATTTACAGGTAGACCTCCTTATGTATTTTTATCTAATGCGATTGGGAACAATGGTGTTTTAACCGGTTTTGTAGATGTTTCAGGTGCAGCTTTAGCTAACGGAGGATATGGTTTTACCCCAAATCCGAACCAATATTTTATTCCTGATACCCCAACTTTACCAAGTACATTTGACTTAGCATTTACCGATACTAATTTTAAATTTCCACAAGTTTGGAAAACTAATTTAGCAATTGACCAAAAATTACCATTTGGGTTTATTGGTACTATTGAAGGGATTTTTAATAAAAACATCAATGCTATTCACTATTACAATGCAAACTTAAAAGCACCAACAGGTACATTTAACGGAGCAGATAACAGACCTCGTTATGCTGGAAATGATGCAGGAGTTCGTATTAACAATAACGTTTCTAACGCTATTGTATTGACCAATACTGACGAAGGGTATTTTTATTCAACCACTCTTAAATTAGAATATCCTTATAAAAAAGGGTTATGGGGTTCTTTTGCCTATACTTACTCTAAGGCTACTGATTTAATGTCTGCAGGTTCTATTGCTGCAGGTTCATGGACTGGTGCTAGATCAGTAAATGGTAACAACGACTTGCCAGTAAGTTTGTCTAATAACGATATTCCACACCGTTTAGTAGGTATTTTAGGTTACAAAATTGAATACGGAAAAGGATTGGGAGGTGCAACTTCTATTAATTTAGGTTATGTAGGAGAAAGAACCGGTAGATTCTCTTATTCTTATGGAGGAGATATGAATGGTGACAGAATTAGTAATAACGACTTAATTTATGTTCCAAACAATGCTAGTGAAATTACTTTCCTACCATTAACTGTTGGTTCAGGCGCAAGTGCAGTTGTTTACACTCAAGACCAACAAAGAGCGGCTTTTGATGCTTATATCAATCAAGATGCTTATTTATCAACCAGAAGAGGTCAGTATGCCGAAAGAAACGGACATGTTTTACCATTCTTACACCGATTAGATTTGTCGGTAACTCAAGATTTCAACATTCGAATTAATGGGAAGAAAAACGCGTTCCAATTCCGTGCAGATATTTTGAATTTTACCAACTTATTAAACAGTGACTGGGGGGTTTCTCAAAGAGCAATTGCTCCAAACATTTTGAATTTTGTTTCTACCAATTCAAACGGAGAACCACAATTCAGAATGAACACCTATGTAAACGAAGCCGGAGAAAGAATAATGGTGGACAAAACTTTTGCTAAAAACGCATCAGTATTTGACGTGTGGCAAGCACAGTTTACGTTGCGTTACACTTTTAACTAATCTTTTTAAAAGAATACAACTAAAAACCGGAAGCATTGCTTCCGGTTTTTGATTTTACACCAATTTTTAAACTAAATTTGTACAAACTAAAAAGAACTTTGTATGTACGAAATTGTTAAAAATTTACACTCTTGGTGGGCTTATTTGGCTTTGGCTATTTTGGCAGTAGCTTTTGTAAATGCCTTAATGGGACATGTTTCTAAAAGAAACTTTACCGACAAAGATTTGCGAATTTCTTTATTTGCTCTCATCTTTTCTCACATCCAATTGTTGTTAGGATTGGTATTGTATTTTGTATCACCAGTTGGCTTTAGCCAGTTAGGAGAAATGAAAGAAGCCACCATTCGTTTGACTTCGTTAGAGCATCCATTGATTAACATTGCCGCATTGGTGTTGATTACCATCGGATGGAGCAAACACAAAAAAGCAGAAGGAAATTTCAAATTCCGAAAAATTTTCTTTTTCTACGGAGCTGGATTGTTGTTGATTTTATCCAGAATTCCCTGGAATTTGTGGTTTGCAGTATAATTTTGATAGTTAGAGACACCAAAACAGCTCGGGCTATTTTTTAATTATTTTTTATTGAAAAAATACTTTACCATATTATTCTTAAGTTTTTCTTCTTTTGCTCAAGAAACCATTAAAGACACCTTGGGGACCTCAGCAGAAGAAGATTCTCTTTGTTATGATGCTTATTATTCCTACAAGGTATTGCATACCAATGCCCAAACTTCTTATTATGCCAATAAGTTTAATGGAAGAAAAACAGCAAGTGGTGAAGTGTTTAATAATAAAAAATTCACCGCAGCCCATCGAAGCTTGCCCTTTGGCACCAAATTACGATTGACCAATCCAATCAACGGAAAACAAACCGTGGTGACTGTAAATGACAGAGGTCCGTTTACCAAAGGAAGAACTTTAGACATTAGCACAGCGGCTTTTCAGGAAATAACAGACCACCCAGGGAAAGGGTTATTGCGAATAAAAATTGAAGTGATTAAACCTATGGGAGAGGAAGAATTTTTAGAATTGATTTTTTTAGAAAAAAAATACCACTAAAAAGTAATTACTCGGGTATACTTAAAACCCAAAATTTCTTGCGTTTTTTCTCCAGAAATCCACTTTCCAACTTCCTTTTTATTTTTACAAAAAACAGGAACCGTTATGTTTCTAATTTCAGCAGCTTGGGTGTAAAATTCCATCCTTTTTGGATGCATCGGATGCACTCCATGCCAAATGTGATTGGCTAATTTTGTTTGCAAAATTTTATCTATTAAAAGCACCACATCTTCCTGAACAATTAGGTTTACAGGTGCATTCGGATTCGGAACATCGTTTCTTCCCGATAAGAACTTGATAGGGTGTCTGTCGGATCCTAATAAACCCCCTAATCGAATGATGTGCCAGGGGTTGGACAAGTTAGCAATTTGTTGTTCACATCGAATAAGTACTTGACTGGAGTCATCACTTCCGTTTGGCATATCTTCTTCGGTATAAATAGGAAAATTTGGAGCATCTTCAAAAACCGAAGTCGAGCTGATCCAAATTACTGGAAAAGTTAATAAATTGCCGTAGAGATGGATCCATTGTTGCAATGCTACATCCAACTTTCCGAATGCTTTGCTTGGAGGAATGTTGATAATTAAAACATCTAAATCAGATAAAAAGGTGTCGAAATCTCCTTTAATGGCTTCTGCTTGAAGTTGTAATAAAAATGGCTTCCATCCATTAAAAACAAAGGTATTAACCTTTGATGAAGTAGTGGTTGAAATATGAATATTCTTCCCCATATTAGAGTAAAAACGAGCCAATGCTTGCCCTAACCAACCACCTCCTAAAATCCCAATATTTTGCATTAAAACTGAAATTCTTTTTTTACTAAAATAGCATCGGTTAACACAAAAGGCATGGGTATTTGGTTTTTCGGACGGGCAGGCACACTAAAAAGTTCATTCTCTAACAAATCAAAACTACTGGTTTGAATTTCAAATGCTAGTTTGTCTTTCTTTTTAATAGCAAAAGAAAGATGCAACAAAGTAGAGTCGGTTGGATAATAACTTACTACGGTATTGCCTCTTTTTTTCAAAATCCTTCCATCCTGTTTTAGTACTTTACATCCATTGGCTTCAAAGTCGTAAAAAACAGTTTCGTTTTTACTCAATAAATCTAAACGATGCACCAATCGGTTAGGTTGAATCTTCATTTGAACTTTTCTAAAATCGCCAACAATAGTATCATTTAAAATTTCTACACTAGGTACTTCAATGGCTTTTAACGAGGTAGGTTTGGCATAGGTAAAACCGGAATTGTATTTGCTGGCAGCATTATATTTTACTAACGATTCCGGTGTTTTGTCGCTGGTATTCACATAATTTTCTAACCAACCATCCAACACTTTATTGTAGGTAGCCCAATAGGCTTTGTTTTGGTTTGCATCTACCACATAAAGTAAGCTGTTTGGCTTGGCATAACCTTCGATAAATTGGTTATTGCTGTGGGCTTTTAACAGAAAAATCAACCCTATAATTAAAAATAAGGTAGCCAAACTTCCTTTGTTTTTTAGATTTCCGAAAACACCAAACAATAACCCAAATAGTAAAAAAGTAAGCAAAGCACTACCAAATAATATTTTTAACCCCAATCCAACCGGGAATAACTGAATTAATGGAAATAAAATAGCTAAACTCGGAATTGCCAGAAAAGTGTGAATACCCCAATGTTTTTTATTGAATAGCAATAGCATCCAAGAAATTAAGGCAAAAAACATGGGAACAATAAAAAATCCTGCTCCAGGCAAATAGAGGTTTAACAATAAACAAATCAGCAACCAAATAAATAAAGGAGCAACGATGTAAGCAGCAGTAAATTTGACTTTAGCCAAGTATTTGTACACTCCAAAACACCACGCCAAACTCCAAAACCAGTACAACCATTGGAAGTCTTTACCATTGTAAGTGTAGCCGTGTAACATGTCTGTATATTCTGGATAGGCATAAACTACCAATTGCCAAAAGCCGTAAAATAGGGCAGTACCAGGAATTAATACCACCACAAAAGGCACAAAACCTTTGGCTATTTCTTTCCAAGTGACAACTTTGGTTGCAGTTGCATAAAACAAAATAGTTACAAATAAAACACATGCCAACCACCATAAACCCATGTTCCAGGAAAAAGGATAGGAAATAAAAATTTTTGGTAAATTAAAATACACCAAATCTTCCTTTCCGTTGAGGTTGGTTAAATCTGCTTTGCCATAATGCTGTAAAATAGGCATTAAATAGCTTGCTTGATGCTCCAAACTAGCTGGGTCAAAGTGTTCGATATTGTCTTGCGAAGTATGGTAATGGTAATGATCATCAATATATGCAAAAGTATATCCTGGAATATTTCCTCCTTCTCTAAAGGCAGTCATGTCCGTATCGTTAGGAAGCAATTTGTAAATGCTATACATTAACGAATTACTTACCGGATAGGCTGTTTTGGCTTCTTGAAAAGATCCGATCAAATGTTCGTTTCCGGCATTGGTTTCTGCCAACATCATCGATGGTCCGGAAGTACCTCTTGCTTCAAAATTTACTACCACACCAACATTTTTACTCCATGGATGATGAGCTACAAAAGCCCAGGCACCATTTAAGCCTAATTCTTCAGCATCTGAAAATAAAATAATGATATCGTTTTCAGGCTGATTTCCTTCAGCAAGATATGCTCGGACACCTTCCAAAATTACAGCCAATCCATTGGCATCGTCACTTGCCCCAAACGATTTGCTATGTGGTGCACTATCATAGTGGGTAAGCAACAACAAGGCTTTGGTGCTTTTTTTACCCTGAATTTTAGCCACTACATTACGAACCTTGCAAAGAGTGTTCCATTTGCTTACCGACATGGTGTCTTGAAAATGAACCTCTAAGTTTAGTTTTTCTAGTTCTGTTTTTAGATAATTGGCCACTTCTTGGTGTGCAGTAGTACCTATATAGTGAGGAGCCTTTCCTAATTCTTGGATATGTGCCAAGGCCCTTTTGGTGGAAAATTGATCTAATTCTGCACTATTATATTGATTCCCATTAGGCATGGTCCATTGGTGAAATCCCCATAATAAAACTCCCATAGAGAGCAATACCCAAAAAGCATTGAATTTTTTCATTTGAAGTTGTTTTTTAAGTGTCTTTTTTAACCAGCATATACCAATCGTTTTCTAAAATCAGGTATCCTTGGTCATACAAAAAATAATAGGTGTTTCCGGTTTTGGTTTGGTATACCGAAGTGATGTATTGAAAATCAAACCCCATGCTTATGAGTTTGTTTTTGGTGGTTTTGGTTTTTCCTTCTGGGTTTAACTCATTTAAAATGCGATAATTTTTCCGAATTTTATGGTTGATGTTTCGCATGAGGTTGTTTACATCCTTGTTTAGTTTGTTGTTGTATTGGTTGCGACAGCCATCGGAACAGAATTTTTTATCTTCTCTTCCCATGAGTTTGTCTCCACATTCTAAACAAGTTTTAGTCTGCATCGGTTGAGGTTTTTACCCAAAAGAGGACATTTCTACGCTAAAATACTAATTATTTAAATATAACACACTTATACTTTTAGTAGAAATATGGAAAAGTTTTAAAAAATGGAAGTCACCTCAAACTCAAAATTTGTAAAGTAAAATGTTCTAATTTTGTAAAATGAGATACTTAAATGTACTAATTTTTCTTAGGAATCGTCACCAAATAAACTCCAATAAAAATGAATGCAGCAGCCAATAATTTGGTTTGGTCTAATTGGTCCTTTCCTAAAGCTACTGCAAAAATGGTGGCAAACAACGGTTGTAAATAAATAAACACAGAAACGGCGGTTGGCTTTAACTCTCGCATTGATACCAAATTAAGTAAATAGGTTAAAAAGGTAGAAAACACTACCACAAAAACCACTTTGTACCAAATATCGGCAGGTAAAGTATGCCATGCCACTTCCGATAATTCTTGCCAACCAAACGGTAGCACCATGATCAGTCCTGCAGTATAAATCCACGGAACAAAAGAGAAGGCATTGTATTTATCCATTAGTTTTTTTACCATAATCAGGTAAAATCCATAGGAAACAGCATTGATAAAAACCAACAAATTTCCTAGGTTTTCGTTGGTGCCAGAAGCAGATTTTTTGCCGTAAGCAATTAATAAAATGGTACCAAATAAGCCTAATAGGATGCCAATAATTTTACGTGATTTCAACTTTTCTTTCAGTAAAAAAGAAGAAAGCACCAGTACAATCATGGGAGTGGTAACCATTAGTACCGCAGCACTAATTTGCGAGGTCATGCTCAAGCCTTTAAAAAAAGTGAGCATGTTTAAAGCTACACCAAACAATCCGGCTCCAGCAATGCGAAGGTAATCTTGTTTATCCATTTTTTCTTTAGGACCAAACCACCATGTAAGCCAAAACAAAATAGTAGAGCCACTCACCCTAAGAACTATAAAACCAAAAGGCAGCAAATACAAAGGCATCACATCTTTGGCTACCGTAAAAGTAACTCCATAAATGATGGCTACAGCAGTAGCTGCAATTAAAGCGTAAGTGCGTTTGGACATTAATTAAATGGAGTTAAAAATGTTTTGTATGGACTTTACATACCCATCAATAGAAAACAATTGACTCACTCTTTGATAACCTTGTTCAGAAATTTGGTTGCGAAAATCGGAATTATTAATTAGCTTATCAAGAGAATTAACAAGGTCTTTTGTATGATTAGGTTTAAATAAAAGGCCAGAAACACCATCTTCAATAATTTCAGTTAAACCTCCATGATTTGCTGCAATTACTGGTTTTCTTGCAGCCATTGCCTCTATGGCAACTAACCCAAAAGGTTCAGGCTCTGTAGATGGAACAACTGCAATATCAATTGCTTGCCAAATTTCATGAATATTATTTTGAAAAGGAATTATTTCAATTTGTTTACTTACATTAGATTTTTCAATTAATTGCTTTAAATATTCTAGGTAAAAGTCTTGATTAGGAGGTGGAGAACCCACAAAAATTAATTTTAAATTGGGATGTAATTTTGAGACTTTTTCAAACGCTTCAAGCATTAATTTTTGACCTTTCCAGCGGCTTATTCTACCAACTAAAGCAATTACAAATTGTTCTTTACTTGCTTTAAATAGACAACTTCTTATTTCGGAAATATAATCCTTTGAAATATTATTTTTATCTATTAAAATGCCATTGTGAACAACGGTACAAATCGGACTTAATTTATTGTTTCTATCAACTAGATTAAGTTTGGTCGCATTTGAGTTACAAATTACTTTTACAGATGTTTTTTCTAGAATTTTAGCAAAGAAGTTGGCAATTATTTTTGGATGTTCTATAATCTCATGAACGTGCCAAATATGTTTAATTTGATTAATTTTTGAAAAAAGCATTCCGGCTAGAACAGCTAATGTATTTGAGTAAACAATTTGAAACTGGTATTTACGATGTAGTTTATTGTAAGATTGGATACATTTAAAAAAATCAATAACAAACAAAAAAAGGTATTTAGGGGTAAAAAGCATGCGATGTAGCTTTAAAACAGGTAATATTTCAACTTTAATATTTGATTTTTCTAAAAGTTCTTGTAAAGGACCGGAATTTGGTAAAACTACAATAATTTTAAATTCTTCTTTTGGTAAGTGTGTTATCAAATACCATAAAGTTTTATCAGAACCATACAATTCTGCGGATTGATGTATAATTAAAATAGACTTCAACTTTTTCGATTTTTTAAGAATAACAAGGCTCCTAAAAGTAAGGCAATATTATCTTTTCCATTATAAATTCCGGTAATTGTTAATGTTGAAAAAAAATAAAACAAACCAATTGAACTAATTAGTATACCTACTAAACCAAGAATAGTTTTATTTATACTCCAATAAAGTTGAAATAAGAAAAAAAGATAAAGGAGTAAACCAACAAATCCAGTTTTATATAGTAAGTACATGAACCCGTTGTGTAATTCGGAAATATATTTCATTCCTTTATCATCGTTTGTTAGTGGTGCAAAAAACTTTAAATTAACTAATGTACCATAGCCAACACCAAAAATATAACTTGAAGGATGTTGACTCATTAAACTAAGAGCTCTTTTTGCTTCATAGCCTCTCCAATGGTCCCATAAATCCGCATGATTTTCTCGATTAATTTTGGTTTCAAATAATTCTGCAGGTGCAATTTTAACTTTGTATAAAAAGGCCTCTAAACCAGGCTTATCTCTCTCTAGTTTGATAGAATACAAAAAGGCATAAAATAATCCAATTAACCCCAAAATCAATAGCAAGTAGTTTCTGTTTTTCTTTTGCCATTTAGTAAATCCAATCTGAGTTAAAAGTAAAATACCAAATCCTACCATCATGGTTCTGGAAAAGTATAAAATCATTGAAATAGTTAACAACAACAAAAACAAGTATTTTATTTTTGTAGTGAAAAGTGATTTATTTGGATTCCAATGATCATAAAATATAAGGATACCAAAGGCAAATATTTCAAAAAACCCATCTTTAGTTAAACCTCTTAAAGTGTGTACACTATCATAATCAGCAAAAACCAATAAAGTGAATAAATGTGCCACAGATAAAATAACTGCGGCTTTAACAATCCACTGATAAATTAATGTTTCATGATTAATTTTTCTGAAAATTAAATACCCTAAACAAATACCTACTATAGGTTTTAAAAAGTGAAAAACATCTTTTATTATTTCTGTTGTATTGGGTAAGTGAATTATAGCTCCAATAAAACCTATTAAAAAAATAACTATAATTAATTGATTAGATTGTATTAGAGTTTTTGGGACTCTACATCTTTGTTGAAATAACAATCCTATTAATATAAAAATTTGAAAAAGGATATTTATTCTAAATGAAGGAACGTAGGTTTGAAAAAGTAAAATGAGTACCAACAAGTATGGATACCATTTATATGGATTTGATTTTAATGAAATATTTTCACCGGATGTCATTTTTCTGTAGAGGTTATTTATTTTTTAAGTTTGATAATTTTTACCAAAGAGTTTATAAAAAGTATAAAACGTAGAAAAAGGAAGTTAATTCCTTTGGAATGTTTTTGTAAAAATAAATCATATCCTTTCACTAATAACATATTTTTATTGGTATTAAAGCCAACAAAATGAATGTAGCTTTGATTTGGATAAAACCATGATTCTTTACCTCCGTTCAGAATTCTTTTTCCAAAATCAACATCTTCCACATATAAAAAATAATCTTCGTCAAAACCACCGATGTATTTATAGAAAGATTTCTGCATCAACACAAACGAACCTCCTAGCCAATCAACACGATAAGAGTTTTTTTTAAAACTTCCAGTTATCAGCTCTTTATCTTTCATTTTTTGTAATCGCTTCATTTTAAATAAATTTTCAGCATTTGGGAAATTACCAAAAGAATAAATATATTCTTGATTGCCGTTAAGCATTTTTATACCGATTGCTCCAATACTAGAGTTTTTTTGAAATTCAGGAATTAATTCTAGTGGATTATCTATTAAAATAGTATCGTTGTTTAGTAATAAAATAAATTCACCATTAGCATGCTGTACGCCTAAATTATTTCCCTTTCCAAAGCCTAAATTAGTCGTAGCTTCAATAATTTTTACCCACGGGAAATGTTCTTTTGTAAAACATACACTATTGTCATTTGATTGGTTGTCTACCATTACCACTTCAAACGATTGGTTTTCTAATACCTTATGAATTGAGGAGAAACAATTATTTAAGTATTTTTCTCCGTTATAATTTACTATGATGATAGATAAAGTAGGATTCATTTAAATAAGAGTTAAATAACCTAATCGTTTTTTTATATAAATCAAACAAATAATGTTTAGTGTAATATTTGTTATTAAACTTGCAAGTGCTGCTCCATTTATTCCTTTGGTGGGTATAAAAATAAAGTTTAGTATAATATTAATTAAAAAGCTTACTATAGTAATGTTTCTTAATATTTTTTCTCCTCCTGTCATATTCAAAATTTGGTCTACATTTCCACAAGAAGCACTAAATAATATTCCAACCGAAATTAAAGCGAGAGCATTGCTTCCTGCAATCACCTCTTCTCCAAATAGTTTTAAAAAGAAATCTCGTCCCATAAAAATGATACCAAACAAAGGGAAAGACAAAAGAAAGACCAACCTCGTGGCATTTTGAATCGTTCTTTTCAATTCTGAGTAATTCTTCTCTCCATATAGTAATGATATTTTAGGTGTTATAAAGGTACTAACCGATACAATTACTAAAAAACCAATACTCCCTAAACGAAATGCAATATTGTAAATACCTACTTCAGCCTCTGACATATAAAAACCAAGCATGATGGTATCTGTCCAGCTAAGTAAAAAAATTAACAAACCACTAAACATCATTGGTGATGAAATTTTTAGTAATTGTTTTGATTTTAAAATACTTGGTGTTTGATTTGGCTGTAATTCAAAAACATAAAAAATTTCTGTAATTACGGTAATTGTTATTGCAACTACATAACAGCCAAAAACACAAGCTCCATCCCATTTTAAAAAAGAAATTGCCAATAAAAGCAATAAGAAAATAGAGTGAGGCATGACAAACATGAACCAGTTATATTTTTTAAAGTTTTGAGTTGCTATAAAAAAGTACAATAAAAGTTCGTGTAATATCATTAAAGGAAGCCCAATTGCAAGCAACAAAAAGTATGGACTTAAATGAGGTTTACTAAAAAGGTGTATTGAAAGTAGATCATGCCCTAGAATTATTGTAATAAGAGGAATTAATCCGATTATCAATACAATTTTGATTCCTTTGAGCAATACTTTTTTAGCTTGTTTCCAATTTAATCGTTCGTTTCCGATAATTTTAACCAAAGCATTTGGAATTCCTAAAGCAAATACCATTGCTAATGCTTGGGCTATAGTAAATGCCAATGCATATAACCCATAACTGTCGATTCCAAAAAGGCGTGTAATAACAATTGTAATTAAAAAGGAAAAGCCTAAACCTAATATTCTAAACAAAAAATTAACCCCTGATGAAGCAATTAATTTTTTGATATTTGAGGGAATCCCCATTTGTTTGGAAATTTATAAGTTAGATAAATTAACTTTAATTAACGTTTTTTTATGTTAATTATTTTTCACCAACTTAAATAAATATTGAGGGGTCAAAAATTCTTCAAAAATCCGAAAGGTGATTTTATTAATAATTTTTGCAATTGAAAATCCTTTATATGTGGCAATGGTTGACCCTGTTTTTTTCAATCTCCAACCATTGTTTTGTAATAATTGAATCATATCTGATTTGCAATAAAATCGTGCATGTGTATAATCAAATATACCGTTAGGTTGGTATTTGAATGATCCTTTGATAAAAATTTGAAAAAAAGCACTGTAATGGCGAATGTTGGGCATACTTACAAGCAAAAGTCCATTTTGACTCAACATTTCTTTGGCTTTTTGTAAGGCAATAGAAGGAGACCATAAATGTTCTAAAACATCTGGCAAAAGGATTACATCAAATTTTTGAGTATACTTACTTACTTCTAACTTTTCTATATCACCAAAAATAAAATCTACCAACGGCTGATATCTTTCAGGATGATTTATGTCTTGAAATAATTCCATTCCAACTACTTTTTCGGCAAAGTTATTGGTTTTTAAATAGTTTAATGTTTCTCCATAACCTGCACCAACTTCTAATACGACATTGTATTTTTTGTTTTTCTCAAAACCAAATTCAATAATATCTTTACGAATATTTGCGAAATAAGATGCGTCTTTATTTTCGTAGTTCATTTAAATTAAATTACCCACAATGATAAAAAAATAAAACCTGTTGTACAACAGGTTTTATTTTCAAATAGTAAATGATTGTTTATTTTAATACAGTATTTAACTTAGCAGTAAGTTGTTCACTTCCATACATAATTGGATCATAAACTTCTTTTTTCTCTCCTGGAGATAAAGTTGCAGTTTCAAAGTTTAATTTAAACATTTCATTCGGGAAAAAATATTCAAAAATTTGGTTTCCTTTAAATTCAATTGTTGCTCCAAAATTAGTGAATAGAAAATTATTAAATTTTAATTCTCCTTGTTCTGGATTTTCTCCAATATCTATTCTTAAATAATTAATTCGTTTGTTTTCAGGAAATTCAAATGTAATTTTCTGACTTTCAGGTTTTCCAGTCACATTAACTTTAACAGAGTTTTCTTCTGAGCAATTTGCAGTTCCATCTTCTGTATAAAACACTTGAAAAACATCATCTTTTGGAACAACCATATCAAGTACTAAGTTCACTTCACTAACTTTGGGCTGCTCTTCAACAACAGGTAATTCTTCTACTGATTTCTCATTTTTGCAAGAAATTAATGCAATAGAGGCTAAAAATATCAATGCTTTTTGTTTCATTTTGTTAATTTTTGAGCAAATGTAATGCAAAAATTATTTGATTTTAAAATCTCCTCTGGAAAAATATTTTTCAATAAAGCAATACATTAAAATAAAGAAGTATCTGCTGCCCATTTCTTTGATTTTCAATTTCGAAACTCCGTATTTTCTATTGGTCCATGAGTTTGGTACCACCGTATAGCTAAACCCACGAATGATTGCTTTTAAAGGCAATTCAATGGTTAAATTAAAATGGGGAGACAATATGGGTTTAACTCCTTCAATTACTTCTCTTTTATAGAGTTTAAAGGCATTAGTGGTGTCGTTATATTTGATTCCCATAAACATTCGAATAATTAAATTTGCTATTCGATTGATGATTTTTTTGAGCCAGGGGTAGTCAATTACTTTTCCTCCCTTGATAAATCTACTTCCAAAAACACAATCGTAATTACCCTCTACCATGGTGGTATAATACCGGATCAAATCGTAAGGGGAATCGGATAAATCTGCCATCATTACTGCAACACAATCTCCGGTAAAGCGTTCCAAACCATATCTAACGGCATAACCAAAGCCATTTGGCCCAATATTGGTCACATAACTTACACTTGGATATTTTGAAGCAAGTTGCTCCAAAACTTTTAAAGTGTTGTCTTTGGAGTTGTCATTTACCACCAAAAGCTCATGCGGTATATTAATTTTTCCGATAGCTTCTTCTATTTGATCTATAGTTTCTGTAATAGACTCTTCTTCGTTGTATGCAGGAATTACAACACTTAATTTCATTGACTTTTATTTTTTGATGGTTGCTTCAAAAATTTGTTTCAAGATGTCGTGAATATTATACTTCCATATCCATTCCGGATAATGTTGTTGAAACTTACTCACATCGCTTATCCACCATATGTGGTCTCCTATTCGGTTGATATCCGAGTATTGGTAATTCATTGGCTTACCGGTTATTTGTTCACACATTTCTATGGCTTCTGTCATGGAACAATTGGAAAATCTTCCTCCACCGGCATTGTAAACTTCTCCTTGTTGGGGATTTTGGTAAAAATGCCAAAACATGTTTACCAAATCCCATGAGTGAATGTTGTCACGCACTTGTTTGCCTTTATATCCAAAAACGGTGTATTGGTCCCCCGTGATTGCACATTTCATTAAGTAAGATAAAAAACCATGTAGCTTGGTGCCGGAATGATTAGGTCCGGTTAAACAACCCCCTCTGAATACTCCGGTATTCATGCTAAAATATTTTCCATATTCTTGGACTAATACATCAGCTGCAACTTTTGAGGCCCCGAACAAGGAATGTTTGGTGTGGTCAATACTCATGTTTTCGTCTATACCATGAGTATAGTAAGGGTGGCTAGTATCTATTTCCCATCTTTTATCTAATTCTACCAATGGCAAATAATTTGGGGTATCTCCATACACTTTATTGGTAGAGGTAAAAATGAATACTGCTTTAGGGCAATGTTTTCGGGTGGCTTCTAACATATTTAAAGTACCATTTGCATTTACCGTAAAATCCATAATAGGATCATTTGCTGCCCAATCGTGACTTGGTTGTGCTGCGGTATGTACTATCAATTGAATATCGTTTTGGTAGGTAGCAAATATTTTTTCTACTGCTTCCATATCACGAATGTCTACTGCGTAATGTTCAAAATTTGGGGTGGTTTCCAGTAAACGTTTGGTGTTCCATTCTGTGGAGGCATCTGCACCAAAAAAACGCTCACGCATATTGTTATCAATACCAATGATTTTATCAAATTTATCTGCAAAAAAGCTAACTGATTCGCTACCAATTAATCCGGAAGATCCGGTGATGAGGCATATTTTCATTGTTGTACAATTTTATACTCATTGACTCTAATTTTTTCTTTAAAAAAATTCTTTCTTAAAGGTGAAAATTTATAGTATGTTATTTTGTTTTCACTTGGAATTATTTTGTTATGTAAATCAATGTATTGCTCTAAGCTATTTACTTTATTTACACCAAAAACACCCATTTGTAAAAGGGAATTAGCTGTTTTAAAGTTGGAAATTTGATGAGAATCTGTTTTTATTGTAAGTGAAATTTCAGGTGCATGCATAAACGTTTTGTATAATTTACCTGAAAATGAATTATAAAGTTGAACTTCATAATACTTATCTTCTTTTGGAATTAAAGGACTATCGTAATGGACAGCATATTCTTTTTCTAAAACTAATTTAACAGGAATAAAGTTTTGGTTTTTTGCCATCAAAATCATCTTAGTCCCCCAAAAATCAAAAGTTTCCTCAATGTGGTAGTTTCTTTCAATGGCAAGATTTACCAAAGGTTCGTCAAACATCGGATATCTGTTGTCAATGCTTGCATATGTGTAAATAATAAATTCAGGAGCTGTTTTTTTATTATTATAAAAATTAAAATTAAGTTGCTCTAATTTTTTGGTGTAGGCTGAATAAGATTGAATTACTGGTCTAGGATGATAATTTAATTTGTTTTCAAGCAACAACATAACATCCCATGGAAGTATATCAATGGTTTTGTTTCCAATGATTTTTAAGATATTATCTGGGAGAGGATGCTGATTTTTATTTAAAGATTTTCCAAAGGAATTATCGAAATTTTGCAACCCATTAAAATAATTTGATTTATCAAAAGTAAGATTTTTTGAAAACTCTGGAATTACTTTTAAATTGGTATAAAAAATGAATAGAATGGAAACGTAAATAAAAATATCATTCCATTTGAATTTACTAACTTGATATATTGCAGGGCTTGATAACAAAAAAATACTAAGATAGTTAAAAAAGCCATATACATGTCCTTCATCTGCCCTTACAAAAGCTTGTTTATATAAAACAAACCATATCATGCCATACATTAATAAAAATGTTATTCCTTTCCAAGAGATAAAACTCTTCTTCCAAAAATGAATAATAAAAAATAAAACAGTTATTAATAAAAATGCCCATGCTTTGTAGAAACCAAATT
>CAZAHJ010000015.1:2182-31188 GCA_964485115.1 uncultured Flavobacterium sp. | reverse complement strand
ATCTGCACAGGTGATTTTAAAAAAAGGGGGACAAATTATCCAAAGAAAAGAAGTAAGTCTTAACAAGACTCAAAAATCTTCACGAGTAGAATGGTTGGTGCCAGCCACAGCGGTTGGATTGCAAACCTATCAAGTGGAGATTGTTTCCGCTACAGCTGAACGAAACACCAAAAATAACGTGTATCCGTTTGCAGTGGAGGTGTTGGATCAACGCAAAAAAATTGCTTTGGTTACAGCCATTCAGCATCCGGATATTGCAGCTTTAAAAAGAGCCATTCAATCCAATGTTTATCGAGAGTTAGAAGTGTTTTCTCCAACAGAAAATAAAGATTTTTCTGCTTTCTCTTCGGTTATACTTTACCAACCCAATGCCAGTTTTTCCAATGTATTAAAGCAAGTTGCCAATGCTAGAATTAATTATTGGTTAATTACAGGTTTACATACCGATTTCGGATTGGTCAATCAGTTTCAATCTGATATAGATTTTGAAATGTCTTCACAAAAAGAAGATTACCAAACCATTTACCAGTCTGGTTTTAATTTATTTCAAACTGATAACATTGGTTTTTCAGAATTTCCTCCGTTAGAGCATCCTTTCGGAAATGTAACTACCAAAGGAAATATGCAAGTACTTTTGCTACCAAGCATTCGAAATATAGCAATCAACCAACCTTTATTTGGTTTTGTGGAAAATGGCAACCAACGTTTTGCTTATTTATTGGGAGAAAATTTATGGAAATGGCGAGCTGCCACCTATCGTAAAGAGCAAAATTTCGAAAAGTTTGATGTATTGATAGACAAAACCATCCAATTTATATCTTCTACCCAACCAAGAAAGAGACTAGATGTTTCTGCTGAAAACTTTTACAGAAGTGGGGAAGACATTGAAATAAAAGCCCAATTTTTCAATAAAAATTATGAGATGGACACCAATGTGGAGTTGCTATTTAAGTTGCAAATAGAAGGAGAAAAAACAAAAATTTTCCAAAAAATGTTTCGTGGTGCTTCACAGTTTTTGATGCAGTTTTCTGATTTAAAACCTGGGAATTACCAATGGGAAGTAACAGAAGCTGTTTCCAATATTACGGAAAAAGGTAAATTTACTGTTTTGGAGTTTCAACCCGAAGAGCAATTTGTGCAGCCAAACGTTATTAAAATGCAGCAATTGGCAACACAACAAAATGGAGGCTTTTGGTTGGCTAATCAATGGAAAGATTTAGAACAACAATTACTGCAAAGCAACGACTTTCCAATCATCGAAAAAACGCAAAGTACCCGTAAGGCATGGATAGATTGGTTTGGATGGTTGCTGTTGGCTGTTTTGTTTTTATCTATCGAATGGTTTGTAAGAAAATACAACGGCATGTTGTAACCTTTCCGGTAAAATTGCGTATAACGATCAAAACTAAAAAAATATTTTCATGAACAAAGAATTCAACATTAAGCTATTGCCAGCCATTATTGGAGGGATTTTGTTACTCATTTTTTTGTTTAAATCTGCCATAACCATTGGTTCAGGGCAGGCAGGAGTTTTGTATCGCACCTTTGCGGGTGGGGTTGTAACCAATGAACCACCTTTAGGGGAAGGATTTCATATTGTTGCTCCTTGGAATGATATATACATATACGAAGTTCGACAACAAGAAATTTCTGAAACCATGCAAGTGTTGTCGTCAAATGGATTGGAAATAAAATTAGATGCTACGGCTTGGTACCAGCCATTGTATGAAAAAACAGGAAAACTACATCAGGAAAAAGGGGAGAACTACGTGGAAAGAGTCATCAAACCAGCTTTGCGTTCCGCTACCAGAAGTGTGGTTGGTCGTTACACTCCAGAGCAATTGTATTCTACCAAACGTGATGCTATTCAAGATGAAATTTTCACCGAAACTAAAAAGATATTGTCCAACCAATATATCCAATTAAATGAAGTTTTGGTGCGTGATGTTACTTTGCCACCTACCATTAAATCGGCTATTGAGCAAAAGTTAAAGCAGGAACAAGAATCGTTGGAATATGAGTTTAGATTAGAAAAAGCCAAAAAAGAAGCTGAAAGACAACGTATTGAAGCAGAAGGGAAGGCCAAAGCCAACCAAATTTTAAGTGCTTCGTTAACAGATAAAATTTTGCAAGAAAAAGGTATTCAAGCTACTATTGAATTAAGTAAATCAAGTAATAGCAAGGTCATTGTTATAGGCTCCGGTAAAGATGGCATGCCGTTGATTTTAGGAAACCAATAAACGAAATATTTTATAGAAAAGCCAACCATACGGTTGGCTTTTTGTTTTTCAAATGGATTTTTATTATGTTTAAAATTTAATTCTATGATTATGAAGTTTGTTTTGTTCTGGTTTCTTCTTTTACTTTTTTCATGTGCTAGCATTATCGAAAACAAAAATTATCCTGTGATAACTAGTAAAAAGTTAGACTCTTGGCAATGTGAAGAAATTTATGAAAACAATTTTTCAGCAATCATTTCAGATACTTTCGTTTCAGTAACAAACCAAGATACTATTAAATGGAATGAAGTAAAATTTCTATGTGTTAATTCCGCTTTTAAAACCAAAGAAATCATGTTTGATCAATTTGGTAAGTGGCATGTTGTAATTGAACCGCATCACAATAAAGGCAAAACTTTGGTTTGGGAAAATATCCAATTGTTTCCTGAGGAAGCTTCCAAATTTACCATAGTTGCACTAGGAGAAGAATATTGGAATGGGATTTATGCATCTGTATTGGTTTTTGATCAAAACAACCAAGATATGCTGGCAGAGGATGCACCTTACCGTCAAAAATTCATTGATTATTTTGCCAATGCCATCAGAAATAGTAAAAGAAATGATAGGTTTTTTGAGGTTTATTGGAAAACGTTTGATCCCAAGGTATGGGAAAAAAAGCTAAAAAACGACCAAGTAAAAGCTGAGTTTTTGAAAAACAATAAGTCTTTAAGACATCTTTTTGATTAATAGTTCAAAATTAAATTTTCCATGAATCCAAACTACTCAAAAACCCTCACCATTATCAACTTATTCATAGTTGCTTACTTTGTAATTATTTATACACTGTATTTGGCAAAAATAGATTTTGTATTGGTTGGGATTTTTAGAGAGTTACTTACCATTTCTTTTTTATTGGCACAAATCGTCTTTTTAGTGATAAGAGTGATTTATTATTTTCGATACAAAGCAAATTTACTTTTTATTTTAAGCTGGCTTGTATTGGCTAATTGTAGTTATTTTACGCTATCTACGTTTTAAATAACTTGAAACTTGAAACTTTGTTTCTAAACCTTTTTTAAATAGTTACACTTGCAACACCCCTAAGTTAAACGCTTTCTTAATAGGAGCATGGTTGGCAGCTTCTATTCCCATTGAAATCCATTTGCGGGTATCTATCGGGTCGATAATGGCATCGGTCCATAATCTAGAAGCAGCATAATACGGAGAAACTTGTGCATCATATTTGCTTTTTATTTTTTCAAATAATGCCTTTTCAACTTCTGCATCTACTTTTTCTCCTTTGGCTTTTAACGAAGCGGCTTCAATTTGCATCAAAACTTTGGCAGCTTGAGCTCCACCCATCACAGCCAACTCTGCACTTGGCCAAGCAAAAATTAATCTTGGATCGTAAGCTTTGCCACACATGGCATAATTTCCGGCTCCATACGAATTGCCAATCACTACAGTAAATTTCGGCACCACCGAATTGGAAACTGCATTTACCATTTTGGCTCCATCTTTAATAATTCCTCCATGTTCTGATTTTGAACCAACCATAAATCCGGTTACATCTTGTAAAAATACCAACGGAATTTTCTTTTGGTTACAATTGGCAATAAATCGTGTGGCTTTGTCGGCACTATCGGAATAAATTACTCCACCAAACTGCAATTCTCCTTTTTTGGTTTTGGTTACCAATCGTTGGTTGGCTACAATTCCAACCGCCCAACCATCTATACGAGCATAACAAGTGATGATGGATTTTCCATAGCCAGCTTTGTATTCTTCCACTTCTGAGTTATCTACCAATCGCTTGATAATTTCCATCATGTCGTATTGTTCACTTCTCGATTTAGGCAAAATGCCATACATTTCCATCGGATCTAAAGTTGGATCTACAGCAGGTTTTCTGTCAAAACCAGCAGGAGTGTAGCCTCCAATTTTATCTAGGATGTTTCGGATTTTATCCAAACAATCTTTATCGTCTTTTGCTTTGTAATCGGTTACCCCAGAAATTTCACAATGTGTGGTTGCTCCACCTAAAGTTTCGTTGTCAATTTCTTCACCAATCGCAGCTTTGACCAAATAGCTTCCTGCTAAAAAGATACTTCCGGTTTTGTCTACAATCAAAGCTTCATCACTCATAATAGGCAAATAGGCACCCCCAGCTACACAGCTACCCATTACAGCAGCAATTTGGGTAATTCCCATGCTACTCATAATGGCATTGTTTCGAAAAATACGACCAAAATGTTCTTTATCCGGAAAAATTTCATCTTGCATTGGCAAATACACACCAGCCGAGTCTACCAAATAAATAATTGGCAAGCGATTTTCCATAGCAATTTCTTGGGCTCTTAAATTCTTTTTCCCGGTTATAGGAAACCAAGCTCCAGCTTTTACAGTTGCATCATTGGCTACTACTACACATTGTTTTCCGGCAACATATCCAATCTTTACGACCGCTCCGGCTGATGGGCATCCACCATGTTCCGGATACATGCCATCTCCCGCAAAAGCACCAATTTCAATACTGTCACGATCCTTGTCCAACAAATATGCAATTCGTTCTCTTGCAGTCATCTTACCTTCTGCATGTAGCTTTTCGATTCGCTTTTGTCCACCACCTAATTTTACAGTAGCAAATTTTCGTAAATATTCAGAAACCAATAATTTGTTGTGATCTTCGTTTTGATTGAATTTGATGTCCATGGAGGAGTTTATTTGATTGTTTTTTGAAAATTTCAAAATTAAGAAAAAATATACGGGGATAAAATCAGAATTTACTAATTTTATGTGAAGAATTCTTCGAATCCTACATTGTTTAATCTACAAGTCTATGTGCTTTCATTACCGACAAACCAAAAACGGATTGCAATTAGAAAAACAATTTCAACTTCCATTAAAAAAGGGAGTTAATATCCAACCAATTACTTATGTTAATGGATTTGCCCATCCGGAGGTTCCGATCATCACCAACCAGGAGTCTTTGATTACAACTGGTCAGTGGGGATTATTGCCTGATTTTGCTACAGATATCTCTTTCGCTAAAAACACCTTGAATGCTAGGGCAGAAACAATTTCGGAAAAACCAAGTTTTGCACCATACATGCATCAAAGATGTTTGGTGCTTTCAGATGGTTTTTACGAATGGCAATGGCACAATGCATTGGGAACCAACAAGCAAAAATATTTCATCACCACTGCCCAGCAATCCATGGTAATGGCAGGTATTTGGAGTTGTTGGAACAAGTTAATTACTTTTTCGATTGTTACTACCCAAGCCAATGATTTGATGAGTGAAATTCACATTACCAAAAAACGAATGCCCGTAGTGTTAAAACCAACAGATTTTAACGATTGGTTACAAGGAGCTCCCATACAGCATTATCAATTTCCATATGAAGTTCCTTTAATTGCAGAAAAAATAGTTGAAGAAAAACAAAATTTTAGTTTGTTTTAAGTAATAATTCCCCTTTTTTTAAATTACCATCCTTTGTCCTACTTTTGCAGTATGCAAGCAACCAATAAACTAAAGATTTTTAACGATCCTATTTACGGATTTATCACCATACCAAATGCTTTAATTTTTGATGTGATTGAGCATCCGGTATTTCAACGTTTGCGAAGAATTTCTCAAATGGGAATGTCCTATTTGGTGTATCCAGGTGCCCACCATACTCGTTTTCATCATGCGTTAGGTGCCATGCATTTGATGCAACAAGCTGTAGAAGTATTGCGTTTTAAAGGCACTAAAATTTCAGAAGAAGAAGAGCAAGCATTGTATTTGGCTATTTTGTTACACGATATTGGTCACGGTCCTTTTTCGCATGCTTTGGAGCAAGAAATCGTTTTGGGAATGCATCATGAGTCTATCTCCTTGCGTTTGATGGAATATATAAATGAAGTTTTTGATGGGAAATTAACCTTGGCAATTAATATTTTTAAAGGAACTTATTCCAGAAAATTTATGAACCAATTGGTATCAAGCCAGCTCGATATGGATCGATTGGATTATTTAAAAAGAGATAGTTTTTATTCAGGAGTTGCCGAAGGAAATATCAATTCCGATCGTTTGATTAAAATGCTACAAGTTCATCAAGACGAATTGGTTTTGGAGGAAAAAAGCATTTTTTCTGTGGAGAAATTTTTAATGGCTCGCAGATTGATGTATTGGCAAGCATATTTACACAAAACCAGTTTGGTGGCTGAGTTGATGTTGCTAAAAACCATTCAAAGAGCAAGAAAATTAATTTCAAAGGGAGTTGAGGTTACCGGACCAAAGCGCTTGTTGTATTTTTTAAGTCGTTCTGAGCAAGAGCAATTTTCAATGGAGGATTTGTCTATTTTCATTCAATTAGACGACCACGATATTATGGTGGCTTTAAAAGAATGGCAAAACCATCCGGATAAAGTACTTGGTGAGTTAAGCAATAGGTTACTGGACAGAAATTTATTAAAAGTAAAGTTGATAAATCAGGCTGTTTCTTCTGATTCAATGCAACAAATTCGATCCTATTTACAAAAAAAGTTGGGATGGGACGAATCTTTAGCCAAACACTTTGTTTTTAAAGGAAAGATTAAAACCCTAACTTACAACAAAACTTCAGAGCCAATTAAGATTATTCATAAAAACGGTATGGTAGAGGTGTTAGAAGATGCTTCACCTTCCATTAGTCATAGTGCCCATCACAAACCAGATACCAAGCATTACGCGGTGTTTCCAAAAGAAGCTCGAGAGGTCGCTAACTTTTAGCGATTTTTTTTACATTTGTCGAATATTTGGTAGATATCTTTCTTTGGAAAAATTTAAAATCTATCCAAAAAAATAAACCATTTACTATCTTAAATTAGGATTGAATGAAATTTAAGGCTTCACAAATTGCAGAAATTCTTCAGGGAGAAATCGTTGGTAATCCGGAAGTTGAGGTAGCAAGATTATCAAAAATTGAAGAAGGCACGCAGGGGAGTTTGACATTTTTAGCCAATCCGAAATACCAGTCTTTCATATACCAAACCCAAGCATCTATTGTAATTGTAAACGATAGTTTTGTGTCAGAAAGCCAGGTGCAACCTACTTTAATTAAAGTAGCAGATGCTTATCAAGCATTTTCTAAGCTATTAGAATACTATAATCAAATCAAGTTGATGAAGTCTGGCATGGAACAACCTCATTTTTTGGGTGAAGGAGTTTCAATAGAAGAAGGTTTGTATTTGGGTGCATTTTCATACATTGGAAATGGAGTTAAGATTGGCAAAAATGTAAAAATTTATCCCAATTGTTATGTTGGTGACAATGTAGTGATTGGCAACAATACTATTTTATTTGCTGGGGTAAGAGTATATTCTGAAACTGTTATAGGAAACGATTGTACCATACATTCGGGTAGCATTATTGGTGCAGATGGATTTGGATTTGCTCCACAAACTGATGGAACCTTTCAAAAAGTACCACAAATTGGGAATGTGGTGATTGAAGACCATGTAGAAATTGGTTCATGTTCTACTATTGATAGAGCTACTTTGGGATCTACCATCATTCGTAAAGGAGTGAAATTAGACAACCAAATTCAAATTGCTCATAATGTAGAAATTGGCGAAAATACCGTTATTGCTGCACAAACTGGAGTTGCAGGTTCTACCAAAATTGGTAAAAACTGTATGATAGGTGGTCAAGTAGGAATAGTTGGACATTTAACTATTGGCAATAATGTAAAAATTCAAGCACAATCAGGTATTGGTAGAAATGTAAAAGATGGCGAAGTAATTCAAGGTTCTCCTGCATTGCCATATTCGGATTACAACAAATCGTATGTGTATTTTAAGAACCTGCCAAAGATTGTTCAAGACATCGAAAATTTGAAAAAAAAGTTATCATAGGTATTCGTACCAAAAAAGAAAAGGCATGAATGAAAATGTAATCAAACAAAAAACTATACAACAACCGATAACTCTAAAAGGAGTTGGATTGCACACTGGTCAAGAAGTTACTTTAACGTTCAAACCAGCGCCAATTAATCATGGTTTTAGTTTTATTCGTGTAGATTTAGAAGGTTCGCCTATTATTGAAGCAGATGCAAATTATGTGGTAAACACCCAAAGAGGAACTAACTTAGAAAAAAACGCAGTTAAAATTCAAACATCTGAGCACGTTTTGGCTGCTTGTATGGGTTGCGATTTAGATAATCTAATTATTGAATTAAACGCTTCTGAACCTCCTATTATGGATGGTTCGTCAAAATATTTTGTAGAAGCGCTTGAACAAGCTGGTATTGTAGAGCAAGATGCTCCAAGAAATGTATATGTTGTTAAACAAGTAATTAATTACGTGGATGAAGCTACCGGAAGTGAAATTACCGTAATTCCGCATGATGGGTATTGTGTAACTACGATGGTAGATTTTGGAACCAAAGTATTAGGAACACAAAACGCTACTTTAAAGGATTTATCAAAGTTTAAAGAGGAAATAGCAGATGCAAGAACTTTCAGCTTTTTACATGAGTTAGAAGCTTTGTTAGACAATGGTTTGATCAAAGGAGGAGATTTGAATAATGCCATTGTATATGTGGATAAAGAGATTTCTCCAAAAACCATGGAGAATTTAAAAAAAGCCTTCGGTAAAGATAAAATTTCAGTAAAACCAAATGGTATTTTAGACAACTTAACCTTGCATTATCCAAACGAAGCAGCTCGACACAAGTTATTAGATGTTATAGGTGATTTGGCTTTGGTAGGAATGAGAATTCAAGGAAAAGTTATTGCCAACAAACCCGGACATTTTGTGAATACACAATTTGCTAAAAAGTTATCTAAAATCATCAAATTAGAACAACGAAACCAAGTTCCGGAATACGATTTACATGCTGCACCTTTAATGGATGTAAATAAAGTCATGGCAATGCTACCTCACCGTCCGCCATTTTTATTAGTAGACAAGATTTTAGAATTGTCAGACAAGCATGTGGTAGGTGTGAAAAATGTAACGATGAACGAACCGTTTTTTGTGGGGCACTTTCCTGGTGCTCCTGTGATGCCTGGTGTATTACAAATTGAAGCAATGGCACAAGCAGGAGGAATTTTGGTATTAAGTACTGTTCCGGATCCGGAAAATTATTTGACTTATTTTATCAAAATAGACAATGTAAAATTCAAACAACAAGTGTTGCCTGGAGATACCTTAATTTTTAAATTAGATTTGCTTTCTCCAATCCGTAGGGGAATATGCCACATGCAAGCATACGCTTATGCCAATGGGAGATTGGTTACTGAGGCAGAATTGATGGCCCAAATTGTAAAACGTAGTTAAATATGAATCAACCATTAGCATATGTACATCCTGGGGCTAAGATTGCCAAAAATGTGGTAATTGAACCTTTCACGACCATTCATAATAATGTAGTAATTGGAGAAGGCACATGGATTGGATCCAATGTTACCATCATGGAAGGAGCCCGGATTGGTAAAAATTGTAATATTTTTCCTGGCGCAGTCATTTCTGCGATCCCTCAAGATTTAAAATATGGAGGGGAAGATTCTTTAGCCATCATTGGAGATAACACTACTATCAGAGAATGTGTTACCATCAATCGTGGTACTTCTGCTTCCGGAAAAACTGAAATCGGGAAAAACTGCCTCATCATGGCTACTGCACACATTGCACACGATTGTCACATCGGAAACAATGCCATTGTGGTTAACGGAGTTGCATTAGCCGGACACGTTGAGGTTGGAAGTTATGCCATTATTGGAGGCTTGGCAGCAGTGCATCAGTTTATTCATATTGGTGACCATGCAATGATTTCAGGTGGATCGTTGGTGCGTAAAGATGTGCCTCCTTTTACCAAAGCAGCTAAAGAGCCATTATCTTATGTTGGAATCAATTCTATTGGTTTACGAAGAAGAGGTTTTACCTCAGAAAAAATCAATGAAATTCAGAGTATTTATCGAATTTTATACCAAAAAAATTACAACACTACACAAGCACTAAGTATTATAGAAGCAGAAATGGATGCAACTCCGGAAAGAGATGAAATTATCCAGTTTATCCGAAACTCTTCCAGAGGTATCATGAAGGGGTATACGGGGATTTATTAGTGAATAGTGAATAGTGAGAAATGATTAGTTCCATGTGTTAATCATGACAACTATCAACTATCAACCATCAACCATCAACCATCAACCTTGAACATTAAACATTAAACCAAATATAATGGCAACAACTGCAGATATCAGAAACGGACTTTGCATTAAATTTAACCACGACATTTACAAAATCATCGAATTCTTGCACGTGAAACCAGGGAAAGGACCTGCTTTTGTAAGAACGAAATTAAAATCGTTAACCAATGGTAAAGTATTGGATAATACTTTTTCAGCTGGGCACAAAATTGAAACCGTACGTGTAGAAACGCATACCTTTCAGTTTTTGTATGCTGAAGGAAGCGATTTTCATTTCATGAATACAGAAACGTACGAACAAATCACTTTGAATAAAGATATTTTGGATTCTCCTGAATTATTGAAAGAAGGAGAAAATGTGATGGTACAAATTAATACCGAAACAGATACTCCTTTGGCTGTAGATATGCCTGCTTCGGTTATTTTAGAAGTGGTGTATGCAGAACCTGGAGTAAAAGGGAATACTGCTACCAATGCAACCAAACCTGCAAGAGTAGAAACTGGAGCAGAAGTAAATGTACCATTGTTTATTAACGAAGGTGACAAAATCAAGATTGATACTGCAACATGGGCTTACATGGAAAGAATTAAATAAGACCCAATGAAGTTTGATCGAATCTATTCCTTACAAGAAATTGCCGAATTTATCCATTGTACTTTTGTAGGTGCACCAGATTTTCCGGTACATGGCATGAACGAAATTCATGTGGTTACACGTGGCGACATCGTTTTTGTTGACCATCCAAAGTACTACGATAAAGCATTGCAATCGGCTGCAACCATTGTTTTGATCAATAAAGAAGTTGCTTGCCCTGAAGGAAAAGCCTTGTTGATTTCAGAGGATCCTTTCAGAGATTTTAATCGATTAACTAAAAAGTTTCGTCCGTTTCAAGCTGCCAATGCTGCTATAGCACCAACTGCCCAAATTGGTGAAGGAACCATCATACAACCCAATGTTTTTATCGGAAACCGTGTAAAAATTGGAAAAAATTGCATCATTCACCCCAATGTCACTATTTATGATTATACAGAAATAGGAGACGATGTCATCATTCATGCAGGTACAGTATTAGGAGCTGATGCGTTTTACTTTAAAAAGAGACCAGAAGGCTTTGATCCATTAATTTCCGGAGGAAATGTGGTCATAGAAGATATGGTAACTCTTGGTGCTGCTTGTACCATCGACAGAGGTGTCACCGGAAGTACTACCATTGGTTGGGGATCAAAAATCGACAACCAAGTGCATGTTGGTCACGATACCGTTATTGGCAAAAAGTGCTTGATTGCTGCCCAAACCGGCATTGCAGGTTGTGTGGTAATAGGAGACGAGGTAACTCTTTGGGGACAAGTAGGTTCAACAAGTGGCATTCATATTGGTGACAAAACTGTGGTTTTGGCACAAAGTGGTATAAGCAAATCTTTAGAAGGAGGCAAAGTGTACTTTGGCTATCCTGCTGAGGAATCAAGAGATAAGCTAAAACAAATGGCTTGGATCAAACAAATTCCCGAATTGGTACAACGAATTCAAGCATTAGAAAAATAAAGCAAATAACCTAAAAACTTTGTCGTTCAATTATTAAAAAATTCGTGATAAAAGGTTATTTTTGCATCACTATTTTAAAGAAAATTCATTAAAAACAGCATCATGAGTGTTTTAGTTAATAAAGATTCGAAAATCATTGTTCAGGGTTTTACCGGAAGTGAAGGTACTTTTCACGCTTCCCAAATGATTGAATACGGCACCAACGTAGTTGGTGGAGTTACTCCAGGTAAAGGAGGTTCTACACATTTAGACAGACCAGTATTTAACACCGTAAAAGAAGCAGTAGAAAAAGCTGAAGCAGATACCACTATTATTTTTGTACCACCAGCCTTTGCTGCAGATGCCATTATGGAAGCTGCTGATGCAGGTATCAAAGTAATTATTACCATTACCGAAGGTATTCCGGTTGCAGATATGATCAAAGCATACGACTATATCAAAGGAAAAGATTGTCGTTTAATTGGTCCAAACTGTCCTGGTGTGATCACTCCTGGAGAAGCAAAAGTAGGGATCATGCCTGGTTTTGTGTTCAAAAAAGGAAATGTAGGCATTGTATCTAAATCAGGTACTTTAACTTACGAAGCAGCTGACCAAGTAGTAAAACAAGGTTTAGGAATTACTACAGCAATCGGAATTGGTGGCGATCCAATTATTGGAACTACTACCAAAGAAGCAGTAGAATTGTTAATGAACGATCCGGAAACCCATGCAATTATTATGATTGGTGAAATTGGAGGTCAGTTAGAAGCAGATGCTGCTAAATGGATCAAAGCTGATGGAAACCGCAAGCCTGTTATTGGTTTTATTGCAGGAGAAACTGCTCCAAAAGGTAGAACTATGGGACATGCTGGTGCTATTGTTGGTGGATCTGACGATACTGCGGAAGCTAAAAAACGCATCATGAAAGAATGTGGAATTCACGTAGTGGATTCTCCGGCAATGATTGGAAAGAAAGTAAAAGAAGTTTTAGGATAATCCTATAACAATTAAATTTCATAAAAGTTGCTTCGGGAGAAATTCCAAGCAACTTTTTTTAATCTCAACCTTATGGAACGACCAAAATTTGTTTTAGCAGATAATTCCGATTTTCCGGATGATTTGTTTGTGATTCACTTAGATTACCCACGTTTTTTAATTAATTTGAAAGATGATGAGGTAGAGTTTTTAGAAGAGATTGACCAAGAAGACGAAGAAGAAGTAGCCCAAATGATGGACCAATTGATTGATGAGGCAGGTGCTTTTTACGATCGTGAAATGGAACGTTTGGACGAAGAAGAATAAATGGAGCAAAACATCAAACTAATTTGGGATTTTCGTGGTCCGGCTGCTGCAAAAACAGCCGAACACCATGCCATTCATTTAGGTGAATTTGTAACCAAAGAAGGGAAGAATTACGAAGTAGGTCATGCTGTTATTTCAGAAATGCATGCCATTGCCTATTTAATTGTTCCTAAAGCTCAAATGATTGCCATGCGTGATGTATTAAGGCCCCATAGAGGAGAATTAGTAGAAATTAAAACATAGTGTTTCCAATAGAAATCAAGAATTGACTATTTAGTACATTAGCTAATTGACACATTACCTTTATTATTCTTCTCCTCAATCCACTTGCTTAAATACCTACTAGCCTGCATATTTTGTTGGTTCATCATGCCAATTCGGTAATGCTTTTTGCGATGTAACCACACATCATGGATGATTGGTTGAAGTTTTTGCCAAAATGGTATTACCCATTGGTCTTTTGCAAAGTAGGACAATAGTTTTGGATAATTTCTCATACTGTTATTCCATTCTTCTTCGGAAGAATACAAACGTTTAGTGAGTTTTACGGCTTCTTCAACATTTTCTACAATTAAATTATTCCAATCTTCTTGTGCTCCCATTCCTTCCATGCCAACTGTATTGGTAATTACCGGAATTTGATTTTGTAAAGCATCGATGATTTTTCCTTTCAATCCGGCTCCAAATGGCACTGTAGCCAGCATGATTTTGTATTTGTAAAGTGTTTCTTCTATATCGTCACATGCTCCTTTTAAATAAAACCCTTTTTTTAGTTGATGTAATTGTAGCATAGCGTTATCTGCATAAGCACCATATACATGCATTTCCACCCCGGGAATCGCTTTTAAAAACAATTCCCAATGTTGGCAAATCCATTTTACTAAAGCCCGATTGGGTTCATGTTTTAAGTTGCCAATGGTTACCAAGTTTTTTCTTTCAGAGAATTCAGTTCTTTTTTTACTTTCCATTGCTTCCCACAAAAAAGGCAATAACAACAATTGGGTTTCAGGGAGAGAGAATTCATCCATAAGCAAATTCATTTCAAAAGAAGAAATCAGCAATGTAACATCACATCTATGAATAGAAGCCATTTCACGATGCATCGTTGGAGTGTGGTAATCTATATTGGATAAGGATTGGTGTTTATGGTAAGCAGTTGCTCTTGCTTCCCGTAGAAAATGTAAATCTTCTGTATCTAAAATGGTAACCGCATTCGGACAATTTTCTCGAACTCTCCAGCCGAATTGCTCTTCTGCTACAAAACGGTCAAACAATACTATTTTTGGTTGTAATTCTTTTAAAAAATTATCTACATCGCTCAGGTTTACTTCAATTAATTTAGATGAATCAATTTCAGGTAATTCAGCAGAAGTATCCTGGCTATTGGTATGCCAATAATGAATTTCCCATTGCTCTTCTTTAAAGAGTTGTAAAATTTGTTGCATTCTCCAACCAGCCGCAGTGGTATGCGGTTGCGGATATACCAACCCGATGACTAATAAAATTTTGCTTTGCTCCAATCGTTTCTTCTTTTAATAAACAAAATAAAGGAATTCTTCGGAATTCTTTATCTTCGTTGCAACGAACCTAACTAAAATATTTGATATGTCAGAAGATGTTCAAAAGCCCAAAGGCTTTGTAAAAAAGTTTTTATACTACGTGGAGAAAATTGGCAATGCTTTGCCTCATCCTGCAACTTTGTTTGCCATTTTTGCAGCATTAATTGTAGTGATTTCATGGATAACCGCACAATTTGATATCACTGCCACCAACCCCGCAACCGGAGAAATCATCCAACCTTTTAATTTGTTATCTGTGGAAGGTTTGCATATGATATTAACTGAAATGGTAACCAACTTTACCGGATTTGCTCCCCTAGGAGTGGTATTGGTAGCTTTATTAGGGATAGGCATTGCTGAAGGTAGCGGATTAATTGGTACGGCATTGCGCTTGTTGGTGTTGTCTGCACCAAAAAGATTATTGACCATTGTGATTGTGTTTGCTGGGGTGGTTTCTAACACAGCTAGTGAAGTAGGCTACGTGTTGTTAGTGCCATTAAGTGCCATCATCTTTTTATCGGTCGGTAGAAATCCATTAGCTGGTTTGGCTGCTGCTTTTGCTGGGGTGTCTGGAGGATATAGTGCCAACTTATTTTTAGGAACCATCGATCCATTATTGGCTGGTTTATCGCAAGAAGCTGCTCAAATTATCGACCCAAATTACCAAGTTAATCCGGCTGCAAACTATTATTTTATGTTTGTATCTACTTTTGTTATTACCATTGTTGGAGCCTATATAACCGAAAAAATTGTAGAGCCACGTTTAGGAACTTATACTGGCGAGGTAAAGGCAGATGAAATTCATGCTTTAAATAAACAAGAGAAGAAAGGTTTGCTTTATGCAATGGTTACTTTTTTTGTTGCTTTGGTGGTGATTTTATTAGGTACAGTTCCTGAAAATGGATTTTTACGTAATCCAGAAGATGGTGATTTGTTGCATTCTCCATTTATGAAAGGAATTGTATCACTTATTTTTATTCTTGCAGCATTTTTAGGAATTGCTTACGGAATAGGAGCAGGCACCATCAAAAACGATTCAGATGTGATGAAAGGCATGAGCAAGTCGATGGAAACCTTGGGATCTTATATTGTTTTGGTGTTTTTTGCAGCTCAATTTGTGGCTTATTTTAAATGGACCAACCTAGGGTTAATTTTTGCGGTGAATGGTGCCAATGTATTAGGTTCAATGGATTTACCACCCGTATTGTTAATGATTGGTTTTATTATTTTAACTGCAATCATTAATATGGTAATGGGAAGTGCTTCTGCAAAATGGACCATCATGGCACCAGTATTTATTCCGATGTTTATGCTGTTGGGGTATAGCCCGGAATTAACACAGTTGGTTTATAGGATAGGAGATTCGGTTACCAATATAATTTCACCCATGATGTCCTACTTTGCTTTGATTGTAGCATTCATGCAACGATATGATAAGAATGCAGGTATTGGAACCATTGTTTCCACCATGTTGCCTTATACGGTAGCCTTTTTTATTTTCTGGACACTTCTCTTGGTTATTTGGATGTTAACCGGACTGCCAATTGGTTTAGATGCCCCTTTGTCGTATCCGGAATAATATGTAGAATTCATAATCAAGCCCACCAAATGGTGGGTTTTTTATTGCAAAAACAAACGGAAATTCATTACTTAATTATTTTACGAAAACGTTTGAAATAACTACTTTTGCAAAAAATTTTACAACCTACACACAACTAAATATGAGTCCATCCCATTTGTATGCCAAAGAATTGGCTTTTCAAGCAGACAGACGAAAGGCAGGCGTTGAATTAATCAAAATAGTAAGCGATTTATGGTACGATAAATCTATCGAATTGGTCATGTTTCGCAATCCGTTGTTAGATAAAAATGTAGCTGAAATCATCAATTTACATGAATATGCAGGAGAATTTGTAGGAAAACCAATTTCGGTTTTTGATACGGTGGAATTGGCTAGAGAAATGTTGACTTTAGATTTGCCACCTTCCAAATTAGATTTAGGCAAACTAACGTATGAATACCATTTACAAGACAGCGAGTATCAAAATCCAAAGGCGTTTGTAATTGCTAAACTAAAGCTAGCTAAAAATTCACAAATTAAACCTAAAGATGTGGTGTTGTATGGGTTTGGTAGAATTGGTAGAATCCTTGCCAGAGAACTCATGATCAAAACAGGTAAAGGTGACCAATTGCGTTTGCGAGCCATAGTTACCCGAGATAAAAATGATGTAGCATCCTTAGAAAAAAGAGCTTCATTATTGCGATACGATTCCGTACATGGTGATTTTCAAGGTTCCGTTGTGGCTGACCATGAAAACCAAGCTTTGGTAATTAATGGGATTTCTGTAAAGATTATTTCAGCAAATGCTCCAGAAGAAATAGATTATACCGAGTTTGGCATCCATGATTGCTTGGTAATTGACAATACAGGTGCATTTACCAATAAAGAAGCATTAGAACGACATTTAAAATCAAATGGAGTTGAAAAAGTGTTGTTAACTGCTCCCGGAAAAGGTGTCCCGAATATCGTGTATGGGGTAAACCACAAAGAATACACTCCGGATGAAGTACAGATTTATTCCGCAGCTTCATGTACAACCAATGCTATAACACCTATTTTAAAAGTTATTGAAGAAAATTTAGGAGTGGTAAAAGGCCACTTGGAGACCATTCATGCCTATACCAACGACCAAAATTTGGTAGATAATATGCATCGAAAATACCGAAGAGGTAGGGCAGCAGCCTTAAACATGGTAATTACCGAAACTGGTGCTGGTAGTGCTGTTGCCAAAGCATTGCCAAGTTTGGCAGAAAAATTGACTTCCAATGCCATCAGAGTCCCGGTGCCAAATGGTTCTTTAGTGGTATTGAATTTAGAAGTTAGCAAAGAAACCAGCCTTAACGAAATTAATGAGGTGATGAAAAAAGCTGCTTTAGAAGGTGATTTGGTGGAGCAAATCAAATACTCTTTAAACAATGAGTTGGTATCTTCAGATATTGTTGGAACTTCTGCTCCAGCTATTTATGATAGCAATGCTACCATAGTTTCTGCAAATGGCAAAAATGTGGTGTTATACATTTGGTACGATAATGAGTTTGGCTATAGCCACCAAGTAATTCGTTTGGCAAAATATATTGCCAAGGTAAGAAGGTTTCATTATTATTAGTTTGTAGTTTAAATCCATCAAAGGCAGCTGTTAGTGCTGCCTTTTTTGTTGTGTATAACAAAAAAATCCACCCGAAGGTGGATTTAATTTTTGAGCCGATGGAGGGATTCGAACCCACGACCTGCTGATTACAAATCAGCTGCTCTAGCCAACTGAGCTACACCGGCAAAAAGTGTTTTTAATTTGTGATGCAAATATAAAAACAGCTTTGAATTTCTCCAAAAAAAAAGTACTACAAAGCGTTCACTTTTTCAACCAATGCTATCGCTTTGGTTTCCAATTCTTTTTGAACGATTTTGATGTGTTTTCCTCTGTTTTCAACTTTTCTATCATTGATTTTTGCCAATAAATCGTCGTATACTTCGTATGCTTCTTTCACTAATGCATTGGTTGCTTCTGTAGGAGCACCGGTAGTAGTCATTTCGTGAATGTAAATTGCCTCTAAAATATCACCCAACACAAATTGGATGTCTTTTTTCAAGTTTTTAATGTTTGCCATAATATTGAAATTTTTGCAAAGGTAGTAAAAATTTGGCTTTGCACTTTGTAATGTTCAAAATGGTTTATAGGATATAGTAACTGAAATAATTTATTGTTTCTGCAATAATTTGATTTGTTCCAGAGCCTTTGGTAAGTGTTTTTGTGCCATCATATGGTCAAAAATCATTCTAATGATGCCATTTTGGTCTATTACATAAGTCACTCTTCCTGGCAAAAGGCCTAACAAATTGGTTGGCACTCCAAATAATTTTCGAAGTTCTTTATTGCTGTCAGATAAAAGTGTAAAAGGCAAACGATATTTTTGGGCAAATTTTTGGTGCGATTTTTCGTTATCTCCACTAACACCAATAACTTCTGTATTTAGCAACAGAAAATCTTCGTATTGGTCTCTAAAACTACAAGCTTGGGCAGTGCATCCTGGAGTATCGTCCTTTGGGTAAAAATATAAAACCACCCCTTTTTTTCCGATCACATCCCCAGAATTAAATAGGTTTCCATGTTGGTCTTTTGCGGTAAACTCAGGTACTTTATCTCCTACTTTTAATGCCATTAGAGTCCTTTATAGGTTACAAAATTTCTTGGGGTTTCATACAATACTACCTCTACCTCCAAATTTGAAGGAAGATTTGGTTTTAATAAATTCCAAATAACCACTGCGATGTTTTCTGCAGTTGGGTTGAGGTTTTGGAACTCAACCGTATCTACATTTAAATTTTTATGGTCAAAACGATCCTCCACTTTTTCTTTGATCAAATCTGCCAAAACTTTTACATCTAACACATACCCGGTTTCCGGATCAATAGGTCCAGTAACTGTTACAATCAACTCATAGTTGTGGCCATGATAATTAGGATTGTTGCATTTACCAAAAACTGCTTGGTTTTTTTCAAAACTCCAATCTTTTCTGTACAACCGATGGGCTGCATTAAAATGTGCTTTTCTTGAAACAGATACTATAGGCATTAGCGAGGCATTTGGTGAGATTCGATATAGTGGTAAAACTCGTCGAAAATTATTTTAAACCAAACGGTATATATTTCTGGATTTTCGGTCAAATCCTTACGGATGTCTTCAATTCCCATCCATTTCCAGCTTTCAACTTCTTCTGAATTTATGTTTGGTTCTCTGTTGTAATAGCCAATCATGACATGGTCAAGCTCGTGTTCTGTCAAGCCATTGTCAAATGGAGCTTTGTAAATAAAATGAAACAATTCTTTTAACGAAACTTCAAATCCCATCTCTTCTTGCAAACGTCTTTTGCCAGCTTCCAAATTGGTTTCTCCAACTCGTTGATGACTACAACAAGTATTGGTCCATAACAAGGGAGAATGGTATTTGTGCGAGGCACGTTGTTGTAACATGATTTCCCCTTTTTGGTTAATGATAAAAACAGAAAACGCACGATGCAACACTGCTTTTTCATGAGCTTCTATTTTTTCCATGGTTCCAATTGGCTGATCATTTTCATCTACCAAAATCACCATTTCTTGATTATTTGTGTTGAATGTTTGCAAGCGAAATGTTTTTAATGAATCAAATATAAACCGAAGTTTTTAATTCTTAAATTTATGTGGTTTTATTGACAATACTTTAACGAAAGATATTAATTTTTTTTTTGCTGATTTATTGGATAGAATTAAACGTTAATTTATAAGATGTTTTTTTTCTACATAAAAAGTTGCAAATGGAAGTAGAGAGGCTAATAAAATAAATAGGAAATTTAAGGTTTTCCAGTTGAATTTTGGTCTGACTAAAAAAGCTAAAACAACATAGGCAACAAATAATATGCCATGTGGCATTCCCAAAAGCTTGACTAATATTTCGTTATTGCCATAATATTTTAATGGAACACCTATAAATAGCAAAAGGATGTAAGATAGACCTTCTAGATAACAAACAATTTGAAAACTTCGAATCATGTTTTTGATACAAAAATACTTTTATATCTATTATGGAATTCTTAAAAACGACAAAAAACTCTCATTAAGAAGTTTCCTAAATTGAATTAAAACAAAAAGCTCCCGAAGGAGCTCTTTGCATAACCAATTAAACTAAAACATTATGGGTAAAAAAATTAAAAACAATAGTGGTTTTCTTTGATCACTTTATCTGCAATAGAATCGCGTAAAGCAATTACATTAGGCAAGTTTTGATACTTCGTAAAACGTTTCAATCCCATCAACATCATGCGTTGTTCATCACCTTCGGTAAACGAAGCAATTCCTTCTTTTCCTTTGGTATTGATGATGTCTACCGCATTGTACAAATACAATTTTGCCATAGCTATTTGTTCAGTGCAAGTAGCTTCTCCATTTTTTAGCACCAATTTTTCAGTTCTTAAAATGGTGCTTTCTGCCATATAAATCTCAATCAACATGTCTGCAGCAGCCATTAATAATTGTTGGTGTTTTTCTAAATCCGGCCCAAATTTTTGCACTCCAGCACCAGCAACCATTAAAAAGGCTTTTTTCATTTTTACGATCATTTCTTTTTCTTCGGCAAATAGTTCAGAATAATCAGGGACATTAAAATATGGGATTCCCATTAATTCTTCTGCGACTTTCATGGCTGGCCCCAATAAATCTACGTGGCCTTTCATGGCTTTTTTGATCAACATGCCAACTGATAACATTCGGTTGATTTCGTTGGTACCTTCGTAAATTCTTGCAATACGAGCATCTCTCCAAGCAGCTTCCATTGGAGTATCTTCCGAAAAGCCCATTCCACCATACACTTGAATTCCTTCATCGGTACAGTTTTGCACATCTTCCGAAACTGCTACTTTGATAATGGAACATTCAATTGCAAATTCTTCCACACCTTTTAATTCTGCTTCTTGGAAACTATTGCCACTTTCATGACGCAATTGGATTCTTTTAGCGATGTCACCACCAGCACGGTAGGTAGCACTTTCCCCAGCAAAACAGCTGGTTGCCATATTGGCAATCTTCGCTTTAATTGCACCAAAACTTGCAATTGGCACACCAAATTGGTAACGTTCGTTGGCATAATTAGTTGCTAAACTGATGGTTCTTCTTTGGGCATCTAAGCAAGCTACCCCAAGTTTAATTCTTCCTACATTTAAGGCATTCATGGCTATTTTAAAACCTTCCCCTCTTGCTGCCAACATATTTTCTACAGGTACTTTGGTTTCATTAAAAAACACCTGACGAGTAGAGGAGGAGCGGATACCTAATTTGTGCTCTTCTTCTCCTAAAGTAATTCCGTTGGTGGCATCGTTTTCTACAATAAAACCTGTGATGTTTTTATCGTCTTCAATTCTTGCAAAAACAATAAAGACGTTACAAAAACCTGCATTTGAAATCCACATTTTTTGTCCGGTAATTTTGTAGTGGGTTCCATCTTCTGAAAGAACAGCTTTGGTTTTACCGGAGTTGGCATCAGATCCTGCTCCAGGTTCGGTTAAACAATATGCTCCAAACCACTCACCTGATGCCAATTTTGGTACATATTTTAGTTTTTGTTCCTCTGTTCCATATAAGGTTATTGGCATGGTTCCAATACCAGTATGAGCTCCAAAAGCGGTAGATAATGACCCGGATGCTCCTGAAAAATAATCACAAACCAATAGGGTTGAAATAAAATCCATTCCCAATCCACCGTAGGCTTCAGGAACAGCAACTCCTAAAAATCCTAGTTCCCCAGCTTTACGCATGATTTCTTCGGTAAAAGCATAGTCTTTTTTCTCGAAGCGTTCTTTTTGCGGAATGACTTCTTTATCGATGAATTCTTTCACCGATTCACGCATCATGATTTGTTCTTCATTAAAATCTTCTGGTGTGAAGATGTCTACTGCTTTGGTTTCCTTTACAAGGAACTGACCACCTCTAATAATTTTATCCATATAAGCCCCCTATCCCCTGAAGGGGGAACTACCTATTAGGGGTTAATAGGGTTTTATTGTACCCTGCATTACAAATAGAAAATTTAGCAGGGGATTTATGTTAATAATTATTTCAATAAACTTTTTAGGAACGTATAATTTCCCCCTTCGGGGGTTGGTGTGGCTAAAAAACCTCAAAAACTCCAGCTGCACCTTGTCCGGTTCCAACACACATACTAACCATGCCGTATTTTTGGTTTCTGCGTTTCATTTCATTAAACAATTGCACGGATAATTTGGCTCCAGTACAACCTAGAGGATGTCCTAATGCAATAGCACCTCCATTCACATTGATGATTTCCGGATTTAAATCTAGTTCGCGGATTACTGCCAAGCTTTGTGCAGCAAAGGCTTCATTTAATTCAATTTGTTCAATGTCATTTTGGGATAATCCGGCTTGTTTTAATGCTTTTGGAATAGCTTTTACAGGACCAATTCCCATAATTCTCGGTTCTACACCTGCTGCTGCATAACTTACCATTCTGGCTATTGGTTCCAAGTTGAATTCTTTCACCATTTCCTCACTCATGATAAGTACAAAAGCTGCACCATCACTCATTTGAGAGGAGTTACCGGCAGTAACACTTCCGTCAGAAGCAAATACTGGTTTTAATCTTGCCAAAGCTTCTTTACTGGTATCTGCTCTTGGTCCTTCGTCTTGTGCTACAGTGTAGGTTTTGGTTTCTTTTTTACCGTTTTCATTCACAAAAGTGTGTTCCACGGTTATAGGAACAATATCGTTTTGAAATTTTCCTTCTGCAATGGCTTTGATTGCTTTTTGGTGAGATTGGTATGCAAAAGCATCTTGATCTTCACGAGAAACGTTGAATTGCTTGGCTACTGCTTCTGCAGTTAAGCCCATTCCCCAATAGTAATCTTCATTTCCTTGTGCTACAATCTGGTAATCGGGAGTTGGTTTGTAGCCACCCATCGGAATAAAACTCATGCTTTCAGCACCTCCTGCAATGATACAATCTGCCATTCCGGATTGAATTTTAGCGGTTGCCATAGCAATAGTTTCTATACCTGATGCACAGTAACGGTTTACTGTTACTCCGGGAACATCTTCAATTTTTAGTCCCATTAGCGAAATGAGTCTACCTACATTTAACCCTTGTTCCGCTTCTGGCATGGCATTTCCAACCATGACATCGTCAATACGAGTTTTATCGAAATTAGGTAATTGCTCCATCATGTATTGGATAGTTTCCGCTGCTAATTCGTCAGGTCTTTTAAAACGAAACAAACCTTTAGGTGCTTTACCAACTGCTGTACGGTATGCTTTTACGATATATGCTGTTTTCATTATTTAATGTATTAAGATTGGTGTATTAAGTATTAAGACTTTACCAATCGTATGATTAATTTTTTAAAGTTTTTTGTAAAGAAAAATTCATATTTGAAATTTCAACAAGATTATTTATAAATGGTTGAATAACTTCTTCATTAATTAAGTTTAATCTCTTTGCTAAAATTAACTGTGTAATTAATTCAAAAGTTGATCCATTTGCTATACCTAAATAATGAATAAACTCATTATTTGAGTTTCTACCTGAGCCTTCAGCGATATTTGAAGGAATAGATACAGCACACTTTTTTATTTGATGAATTAAATTAAATTTTTCTTCCTTTGGGAGTAATCTCGAAACCTGATAAACATCTACTGTTAAATCCATTGCTTTTTGCCAAACTTTTAATTTTTCGAAATTATGCATAAGTCTTAATACTTAATTCTTGATACTTGATACTAATTACGTAACGGTTTCCCTTTAGTCAACATGAATTGAATTCTTTCTAAAGTTTTGCGTTCGGTACACAAGCTTAAAAAGGCTTCTCTTTCTAAATCGAGTAAATATCTTTCGCTTACCAAAGTTGGTTCGGACAAATCACCACCAGCCATTACATATGCCAATTTGTTGGCTATTTTTTTGTCATGCTCGGAGATGAAATTACCAGCTTGCATGCTGTCTGTACCTACTAAAAACATCCCGAGTGCTTGTTTTCCTAAAACTTTGATGTCGGTTCTTTCGATAGGTTTGGTATAACCTTGTTCCGCCATTTGTAAAGCAACTTGTTTGGCTGTGGCTATTTGACGATCACGGTTAACTACTACTATATCTTTTCCTTTCTGTAGGATTCCTAAATCAAAAGCTTCGTAAGCAGAGGTAGCTACTTTCGCCATCCCAATGGTTAAAAAGTATTCTTGTAATACGTTTAATTCTACATCATTTTTTCGGAAAAGGTCCGAAGCTCGAATAGCCATTTCTTTACTACCGGCTCCACCTGGAATTACTCCAACACCAAATTCTACCAATCCGATGTATGTTTCTGCGGCAGCAACCACCCTGTCTGCGTGCATGGTCATTTCACATGCACCTCCCAACGACATACCATGTGGGGCAACCACCACAGGGATAGAGGAGTATCTGCAACGCATGATGGTGTCTTGGAAATATTTGATGGCAAAGTTTAATTCGTCATATTCTTGTTCTACTGCCATCATAAAAATCATTCCGATGTTGGCACCAACTGAAAAGTTTGCTCCTTGGTTTCCAATTACCAAACCTTCGTATTCTTGTTCTGCCATATCAATGGCTTTGTTGATGCCTTGTAGTACTCCACTGCCAATGGTATTCATTTTGGAGTGGAATTCTAAATTTAAAATACCATCACCTAAATGGAAGATTGAAGCATCAGAGTTGCCCCAAACTTTTTTAGTAGAACGAATATTGTCTAATATAATAAATGCATCTTGCCCTGGTTTTTTTACGGAGGCTTTTTGAGCAATGTCGTAATAGTAAGTAGCACCATCTTTGGCACTGTAGAAATTTTGGTTCAAGTTTGCCATTTCTGCAACCCATGGAGCAACTTTTTGTTCAGTAGCTTCAATCAACTCGATTCCTTTTTGTACCCCAACAGCATCCCAAATTTCGAATGGACCATTTTCCCATCCAAAACCTGCTTTCATGGCATCGTCAATTTTGTATAATTCGTCAGAAATTTCTGGAATTCGATTGGCTACATAGGCAAACATGGCACCTAAGTTTTTTCTGTAGAATTCTCCAGCTTTATCGGTACCTGTAATAAGTACTTTAAAACGATCGATTGGTTTTTCGATGGTTTTGGTTAATTCTAATGTTGCAAAAGATGCTTTTTTACTTGGTTTGTATTCTAAAGTATCTAGGTTTAAAGCTAGAATATCTTTGCCTTCTTTTTTGTAAAAACCTTGACCGGTTTTGCTGCCCAACCATTTGTTATCCATCATGGTTGCAATAAAAGCAGGAAGTTTAAACAAATCATGAGCTTCGTCATTCGGACAGTTTTGGTACAATCCGTTGGCTACATGCACCAAAGTATCTAAACCAACAACATCTACCGTACGGAAGGTAGCAGATTTTGGTCTACCAATTACCGGACCGGTTAATTTATCAACTTCTTCAACGGTTAAGCCTAACTCTTTTACTTGGTGGAACAAACTCATGATACCAAAAATCCCGATTCTGTTTCCGATGAAAGCAGGGGTGTCTTTGGCTATTACGGAAGTTTTTCCTAAATATTTTTCTCCATAACTATTCAAGAAATCTAAGACTTCTTTGGAGGTATTTGGTCCGGGTATGATTTCAAATAATTTTAAATATCGAGCTGGATTAAAAAAGTGGGTTCCGCAGAAATGTTTTTGGAAATCTTCACTTCTTCCTTCATTCATAAATCCAATCGGAATACCTGAAGTATTAGATGTGATTAAAGTGCCTGGCTTGCGATATTTTTCAATTTTTTCAAACACTTGTTGTTTGATGTCTAATCGTTCCACCACTACTTCTATAATCCAATCTACTTGTGCGATTTTTGGCAAATCATCTTCTAAGTTTCCGGTTTTGATGCGGTTAGCAAGTTTAGGATGATATATAGGAGAGGGCTTTGATTTTAACGCATTGGCTAATTGCTCATTTACAATTCGATTTTTTACCAATTTGTGTTCTAAAGTCAACCCTTTTTTTTGTTCTGCTTCCGTAAGCTCTTTAGGGGCAATGTCTAACAATAATACTTCAACTCCAATGTTGGCAAAATGGCAAGCAATTCCCGATCCCATGATTCCGGATCCAACCACTGCTACTTTATTAATCGTTCGCTTCATATGGCTTTTTATTTAAAAATCTTTTTTTCTACAATTAAGTCGTTGATTAACTCGGCTACTTCTATAAAGTTTTTGAGCTTTTCTTCTGATATGTTTTGCTTTACAATTTCATTGAATTGCAAAACAGTTGATTTGGATAATTCTCTTTTTTCTTTTCCTAATTCTGTTAAAAAGACCAAAACACCTCTGCCATCTTCCGGATTTTTTTGCTTGGTGATCAATCCTTTTTCTTCAAGAGTTTTTAGGGTTCTGGTTAAACTAGTTGGCTCCATTCCCATTCGATTGCTGATGTAAGAAGAAGGAGTGCCATCTTCTTTATCAATGCTTAACAAAGCAAAACCTACTGCCATAGAAGCTCCGTATTTGGTTGCCTCCTCGTTGTACATTCTTGATACCGCTTGCCAAGTGGTTCTTAAGATATAGTCGATGGTTTTATCTTTCATAAAAAAACGTTGTAATATTAACTACAACGTTTTCAAAGATAAATCAAAAATACTATGCATGCATAGTATTTTATCAAAAAATTATGCGTGCATAATAAAAATTTAACATTTAATCCTCTAGACTATTTAATTTTACTATGAATAAATGTGATGAGCATGCCTATGATTGCGCCACAAACAGAGGTGATTCCAATATCAATGATGGCATGACTAACGTTAAAATTTGAAGAGGATGACATAAATAAATGAGAGGATATACTGGTAAAAAAACCAAGAACTATACCAATTTTAAATCCGTCAATAAGCAATTCTTCTTTTTTAAAATAGTTTAAAACAAAAGAAACAAGTGCTGCAAATGTAAAGCATCCTAAGAAAATGATGCCTAAATTTTCATTATCAGATGGAGGGAAAAATGAGGCAAATAAAATCCCATAAAACAACCATCCTAACAAAAAATAGGCAATACCTGCGGAGATACTGCCTATTAAAAAAGCTTTTAAATTCATGTTTATTAATTTATTGGTTAGTAACCTAAAATTAATAAAACTTTTGATATCAAGTTGATTTTCAGTGTAAAAATTTAATTTTGATAGATTTTATCGTATAAATGCTGGTACTTTTGTTTTACAATCTTTCGCTTTAATTTCATAGTTGGAGTTAAATGGCCACCATCAATACTCCAAACTTCTGGTGTTAATTCGAATTTTTTGATTTTTTCCCAGTTGCCAAATTTTTCGTTGGCTTTGTTTACTTCTTCTTCTATTCTTTCAATCACCTTTGGGTGGCTACATAACTCATTTAAATCATTGGAAAGAGTAATGTTATGTCGATGTGCCCATTCTTTTACAAAGTCAAAATTAGGTTGAATAAAGGCAGCTGGCATTTTTTCTCCTTCACCAATTACCATAACTTGTTCAATAAAGAAAGATTGTTTTAATGTATTTTCTAATAATTGAGGAGCAATATATTTACCTCCTGATGTTTTAAACATTTCTTTTTTTCGATCAGTGATTTTTAAGAAGCCATCTGCATCAATTTCTCCAATATCTCCTGTATGGAAGTATCCATTTTGAATGACTTCGTTGGTCAGTTTTTCGTCTTTGTAGTATCCTTGCATTAAATTGGAGCCTTTGCAAAGAATTTCACCATCTTCGGCAATTTTAATTTCTACATTCTTGATGATTTTACCAACTGACCCGATTCGAAACAAACCATTGCGCATATCGTTTACTGAAATTACGGGAGATGTTTCCGTTAAACCGTATCCTTCCATCACTGGCATGTTGGCTGCAGCAAATACTCTTGCTAAACGAGGTTGTAAGGCTGCACTACCGGAGACCATTACTTTTAATTCGCCTCCTAAGGCTTCTTGCCATTTGCTAAAAATTAATTTCCTGGCAATTTTTAATCGGAATTCGTACCACCAACCATTTTTTCCATAAGGTTCGTATTGCAATCCTAAATCAATTGCCCAAAAGAATATTGCTTTTTTAACTCCGGTAAGGTCGGTACCTTTTGCGTAAATTTTGTCATACACTTTTTCCAACAAACGAGGTACAACAGTCATCACGTTTGGTTTTACTTCTTTTAAGTTGTCTGTTATTTTTTCGATGCTTTCAGCAAAATATACCGAAACCGAATAATATTGATAGATGTATAATATAACACGCTCAAAAATGTGGCAGATTGGTAAAAAGCTCAATGCTTTAGTACCACCTTCGGAAAAGGGAATTCTGGGGGAGCTATCCAATACATTTGAAACAATGTTATGGTGCGATAGCATCACACCTTTAGGAGTTCCTGTGGTTCCAGACGTATAAATGATGGTTGCTAAATGCGATGGCAAAACAGCTTCTTTTCTAGCTTCAACATCTGCTTGATTTTCTTCACTACTTCCTAATCCTAACAATTCAGACCAATGTTTGCAACCATCAATTTGATCAAAAGAATACACTTCTTTTAAGCTAGGAACGTTATGTCGAATTGCTGTTACTTTATCAAAAACAAATTGATCTGAAACAAAGCAATAAACCGATTCCGAGTGATTTAAAATATATTGATAGTCTTCAGAAGAAA
>CAZAHJ010000015.1:0-2172 GCA_964485115.1 uncultured Flavobacterium sp. | reverse complement strand
ATGGGGATGGTTTGTGCACCAACTTGAAGCACACCAATGTCCATTACATTCCATTCGGTTCTGTTGTTAGATGATATCAAAGCGATTTTATCGTTTACTTGTACACCAAGTTTGAGTAATGCTCTTGAAACTGCATTGGCTTTATTCAAATATTCTTGTGTAGAGGTTTTAATCCATTCTCCATTATACTTAGTCACTAAACAATCCGAAAGGTTGTTTTTGGATAATTGATAATATGGGAAATCAAATAATCTGGTAATTGTTTGCATTTTATCAAAATTTAGGTGCACTAATTTAAAGGTTAAATGTTAAAATTCATAATTATTCAGAAATTATTAGTGTTTTAACTAGAAGAAAGTTGAAATTACTAAATTTAAGATATTATATATAAAAAATATAAAATGTATTTAATTTGTTGTAATACAATTACATAGTTGGTGTGTTTTTTTTTAAAATAATTGAAATTAACTTTTATGTATCTTAAATCTTTTGTACAATAAAAAATTGATTTATTTAAATTATACAAAAAAGAAATTATACTACTTATTAATTGAAGTTAGCAAGCAGTATATTTGTGCATAAATTTATTTGTATGTATTCCCAATTTCCATTTAACGACAGAGAAAAAAGTTGGTTAGCATTTAATGAAAGAGTTTTACAAGAAGCAGCAGACGCAACAGTTCCTTTATTAGATAGATATCGCTTTTTAGGAATTTTTTCTAACAATTTAGATGAGTTTTTTAGAGTAAGATTTGCTAATATTAGACGATTGAGTGTTTCAGATAAATCTAAAAATGTATTATTAGGAGGATTATCCCCTAAACAATTATTAAAAGATATTACCAAAATTGTTATACAACAGCAAACTAAAAGTTTACAAATTTTAGATAAAATTGAATCAGAGTTAAAAAAACATCAAATTTATCTAGTAAATGAGTTAGAGTTAAGTCAAGAGCATCAACTATTTGTAAAAGATTATTTCATTCAACAAGTAAGTCCAGCTTTGGTTACCATCATTCTGAATGATTTGGTTGAATTTCCGCATTTAAAAGATACTTCAGGCTATTTAGCTGTTAAAATAGTGATGAAAGAAGAAGTTGAAACAAAAAATTTCTTTGGATTTTCCAAAAAAAGTAAAGAAGTTAAATATGCAATAATAGAAATACCTACTTCTATTAATCGTTTTGTAGAATTACCTTCTGAAAATACCAACCAATATGTAATGATGTTGGATGATGTAATTCGCTATAATTTAGGCACCATATTTACGATGTTCGATTTTGAGAGTATATCAGCTTTCATGCTTAAAATTACCAGAGACGCTCAATTAGATTTAGATAGCGATTTGCGAAAGAGTTTGGCAGAGAAAATATCTCAAAGTGTAAAACATAGAAACCAAGGGGAGATTGTACGTTTTGTATATGATGATAAAATGGATAAGGACATGCTTAACTTTCTTCTTGAGAAAATGAGTATTGACCAATCGGATAGTGTGATTCCGGGAGGAAGATACCATAACCGAAGAGACTATATGAATTTTCCTAATTTAGGAAGAAAAGATTTGTTGTACCAAAAATTATTGCCACTTCCTGTTAAGGGTTTAAGTTTAGAGGGGAGTATTTTTCAAAAACTTAAACAAAAAGATTTCTTAGTTCATACACCATATCAGTCATTTGCTTATGTAATTAAATTATTACGCGAGGCTGCACTAGACCCAAAAGTAGTAAGTATCAAAATCACCTTGTACCGTTTGGCCAACAATTCGCAAATTGTAAGTTCGTTAATCAATGCAGCCAAAAACGGAAAAAAAGTAACCGTACAGATTGAATTACAAGCTCGTTTTGACGAAGCAAGTAACATCATGTATTCCAAGCAAATGCAGGCTGAGGGCATCGAATTAATTTTTGGAGTAAAAGGATTAAAAGTACATAGTAAAGTTTGTTTAATAGAGCGTTTAGAGAGTGAAAAAATCAAACGATATGGTTTTATCTCTACAGGGAATTTTAACGAGTCCACTGCGAAAATTTATACAGATGTGACCTTATTAACATCAAACCAATCATTGCTAAAAGATGTTTTAAAAGTTTTTAACTTTTTTGATGTAAACTATAAAATCTATCGCTACAAACACTTGATAGTTTCCCCTCATTACATGCGAAATAAAATGTATAA
>CAZAHJ010000014.1:0-32366 GCA_964485115.1 uncultured Flavobacterium sp. | reverse complement strand
TGACATCGACCACATTATTGGCTATGTCCATTCCTTTGATTTGTTTAAAAAACCCAAAACCATCAAAAGCATCTTAAAACCGGTGGAATTTGTGCCGGAGACTATGTTTGTAAAAGACATTTTAAATCTATTGACCAAAAAAAGAAAAAGTATTGCCATTATTTTGGATGAATATGGTGGAACTTCAGGTTTAATTACCATTGAAGATATTGTGGAAGAATTGTTTGGTGAAATTGAAGATGAACACGATGGTGACGAAACACTAACGGAAAAAATAATTGAACAAAACCTGTATCACTTTTCCACTAGGTTGGAAGTTTCATACCTAAACGAACAGTACAAATTAAACATACTAGAAAGTGAATATTATTCAACGCTTGGTGGATTTATTGTAAATGCCACCTCCGAAATACCCGAAAAAGGCGAAGTAATTGAAATCGAAAATTTTCGATTTACCATCTTAGAAGCCAGCAATACCAAAATTGAGATGGTGCAATTAGAAGTAATTGGCTAACAATTCATTTAAATGATACAAAAATTTGACTTTCCAATCGAAATAAGTACTATTTTGTATGGAGAATTTAATCCAAAATGGTATTTTCGCAAACTGAAATAAAAAAATCAAGAAACTCATGGCAATTTTAGGAAAAATTAGACAACGTTCTTTCTTCTTAATTGTAATAATCGCGTTAGCTTTATTTTCTTTTGTACTAATGGATTTAATTCAAGCAGGAGGATTTGGCGGCTCTAACAGTTATGTAGGAAGTATTAATGGAAAAGATATTCCTTTTGAAGAATTTAATTTAAAAGTGGCTAATACCGAGAAAAACGGAAACAACGGACAAGGCATGTCAAACACCCAAGCGGCTAACCAGGTTTGGGATGCTGAAGTGAACATTGCTTTGTTAGAAGAGGAATTTGAAAAATTAGGAATTCGCGTTGGTGCAGACCACGTGGTAGAAATTTTAAAACAAAACCCTTCTATAGCACAACGTTTTACCAACGAATTGGGAGGTTTTGACAAAAAGAAATTTGACGAATTTATCAAATCAAGTGCCAATGCACAAGACATTGAGTTCTTAAAAGCTCAAGAGCAAAATGCAGTAATCAATGCCAAGTACCAAATTTACATGTCCATGTTACGTGGTGGTTTGTTTGTTACTCAAGCAGATGCTAAATTTCAACATCGTTTAGAAAACGAAAAGGTAAGTTTTGATTATGTGCATATCCCTTACTCTTCTATCAAAGATAGCGATGTTAAAGTAACCGATGCAGAGGTATTGGAATACATGAAAAAAAGACCAAAAAGATACAAGTCAGAAGAAATTCGTGATATTGACTATGTTTTTGTTTCTGAAGAACCAACTGCTGACGACAAAAACGAAGTAAAACTTCAGTTAGAAAAATTAATGGAGAACAGAATTGTTTTTAACAAAACAACCAATGCAAACGACACCTTGCCTGGTTTTAAAAATGCATTAGATGTAGTTGAATTTGTAAACACCAACTCTGATTTCCCATACGATTCTACTTATGTGGCCAAAACCGATTTACCTGCAGATCATGCAGAAGGTTTGTATAACTTGGCTGATGGAGCTTTTTATGGCCCTTATGAGTTAAATGGTTATTTAGCCATTAGCAAATCGTTAGGTAAAAAGTCAGGTGTTAAAGCAAGAGCAAGTCATGTGTTGATTTCTTATACTGGGTCGCAAGCTGCTCCAAAAACACCTAGAACCAAAGAAGAAGCAAAAGCAAAAGCGGAAGAAATTTTAGCTAAAGTAAATGCGGACTCTAACCAAATTACTATGTTGGCATTCACTGATTCTGATGACCAAGGAAGTGCTCAAAGAGGTGGTGATTTAGATTTCTTCAATCCTGGAATGATGGTAAAACCATTCAACGATTTTGTTTTTAACAACCCAATTGGAAAAGTTGGTTTGGTAGAAACCGACTTTGGTTACCACATCATCAAAGTAACGGATAAACAAGATGCAATTCGTTTGGCTACTGTAGCTAGAAAAATCAACCCATCACAAAAAACAAGCGATAACGCTTACAGTACTGCCATGAAAGTAGAAATGAATGCAAACGATAAGTCTATAGAAAAAGCTGCTACCGAAGCAAAATTAGAAGTGAAGCCTGTGGTAAAAGCCAAACCAATGGATGAAATGTTTGCAGAACTTGGAGCACAAAGACAAATTATTCGTTGGGCTTACAACAAAGACACCAAAGTAAACGACATCAAGCAATTTGAAATTACCAACAAAGGTTATGTGATTGCTAGATTAAAGAACATCAATGATACTGGATTAATGCCTTTAGAAGATGCAAAACCTGGTATTGAGCCTTTGATTAGAAATGAGAAAAAAGCAAAAATGATTATTGCTAAAATCAAAGGAAATAATTTAGATGCTATTGCAAAAGAAAACAAAGTTGCTGTTGAAAGTGCTACAGATTTAACCATTCAAAGTCCAATTATCAACAATGCTGGTTTTGAACCAAAAGTAGTTGGAGTAGCTTTAAATACCAAAGCAAATACTGTTTCTACACCAGTACAAGGAAACAGTGGGGTTTATGTAGTAAAAACCAAAGCAGTTACTAAATCACCAGAAACCAAAGATTTCTCACAACAAATTACCACTTTACAAAGTACTAGTGGTCAGGCTGCCAACAGAATCTTTGGAACTTTAAAAGACAAAGCAGATATAAAAGATTACCGAGTATCTAAATTTGGTTACTAATCTTTGAAGAACATATCAAAAAAACTCCAACAAATGTTGGAGTTTTTTTTGTTTACTTCACATCGAAATAATCGCGAATGCCATTTCCAACCATCATAAAGGCCAAAACAATGGTCATGATTGCCATTCCGGGTATCAATGCCAAATAAGGTCTTCCTAAAATCATGTCACCGTAATAATCTTTGATCATACTTCCCCAACTTGGAGTAGGTGGTTGTGCACCTAAACCTAAAAAGCTCAAACCACTTTCTACCAAAATGGCTGAAGCAAAATTTGCAGCAGCAATTACCACGATTGGACCAATAATATTTGGCAAAATGTGATTGATTAAAATTCTGACATCTTTAAAACCTAAAGCTTTGGCTGCTGTGATGTAAGGCATTTTTTTTACAGATAAAATTTGTCCACGTACCACTCTAGCTACTTCTACCCACATGGTTAAACCAACTGCGATAAATACTTGCCAAAAACCTTTTCCTAAACTCAGTGTAATGGCAATTACCATCAATAAAGTTGGAATAGACCATACTACTTGAATAAGCCACAAAATCAGTTGATCTACCCAACCACCATAATAGCCAGCCAAAGCACCTAAAAAAATACCTAAAAACAACGAAATAAACACTGCTACCAAACCAATGGAAAGCGAAATTCTGGCTCCAACTAAAATTCTGCTTAAATAGTCTCTTCCTGCCTTATCGGTACCTAGCCAAAATGTTTGGTTGTAGATAGATCTAGAAACTATTTCTTTAGAAGATTTCTCCCATAAATTCAATGGAAATTTCCTTTCTACTTCTATTTTTGGGTTTAAATGAAATAACTCTACCACCAAGCTATCTTGTTGTATTGCAAAAGATCTGATGGGATATTTTTCAGGAATGAATTCCGTACCCAAAAAACAATCCTTTAACGAAGAACGATATGGATGAGGGATTTCCACCATTTTTACCTGAAAACCCGGACGCTGCGAAGCGATGTTTAAATCGCCCCAGTTGGAATTTTGGGTATTGTCTGGTGCAACTACATACGCAAAAAGGGCTAAAAAAGCCCATATCAAAATATAGAACAAACTAAAAGCACTCCATTTATTTTGATAAATAAAATGAAGTGCCTTGTGATTAATTTTCCAACCCATGAATTATTTTGATTTGATCATACCTTGTTTTGCCAGCCCTTTGTTTGGTTTGACTTGCAAGTCATCTAGTACATAAATAGCTTCTTCAATGTAAATGTCTTTTGCTAAATCCTCCAACCAACGATTTCTCTTTTCTTTAAAAATCTCGTCTTGATCCATTTGAGGTTTATCAGCCGATACTGGTAAAAACGAATAGTTTGATTTGTATTCTGTTAATTTTTTGAACCTTTTGTTCATCTCTTCATTTTGAGCCAAATCGTTTTTGTAGGCATCCATGTGCAAACTAAAAATAGTTTGGTCTCTTCTACCCTTAATCCATTGTGCTTGTTCCTGAATTAATTGAAAATAACTATTGTTATCTACCCTTGCTTTACTTTGTTTGATTACAAAATTGTAGTTTGGAATTTTATCCCAAACTTTAAATGGTGTAGCATCAATCTTAGTCCATTCCATAGCATTATTCATATCACGCTCTCCAATTTCGATATAACTAAATCTGTCTGGTAAAACTACGTCGCTTTTTACTCCTTCTAATTGGGTAGATCCACCATTGATTCTGTAAAACTTTTGAGAGGTTAATTTAATAGCACCTAAATCTCCTAAGGAACTTTTACGGACAAATTGATTTAAATCAATTACATTTTGTACAGTTCCTTTACCATAAGTTTGTTTACTTCCCAATACAATTCCTCGTTTGTAATCTTGAATGGCTGCAGCCAAAATTTCAGAAGCTGAGGCAGAAAAACCATTTACCAAAACCACCAATGGCCCATCCCATTGAACTTGAGGATCCGAATCTTTCAACACTTCTTTTCTACCTCCAGCATGTTGAATTTGAACCACAGGTCCTTGGTCGATAAACAATCCGGTAATATCTACAACCGTTTTTAACGATCCTCCTCCATTATCGCGAACATCAAAAATGAGTCCTTGGATGTTTTCTTTTTTCAATTTTTCTACCTCAATGGCAACGTCTTTTGCTGCATCGCGATTTTCTTTGTTTTCAAAATCAATATAAAATTTAGGCAAATAAATTACGCCATATTTCATTCCGTTTCTGTCAATCACTCCTGATTTGGCAAAGGTTTCCTCCGTTTCAACTTCATCTCTAATAATAGAAATTACTTGGATGTTTCCATCTACTTTTTTCACCGTTAAACGAACCTCTGTTCCTTTTTTCCCTTTAATTTTTTTCACAATATTATCCAATCGCATTCCTACTACATCTACAGGTTCTTCGGCTCCTTGTGCTACTTTTAGAATAATATCTCCCGCTTCCAATTGTTTGCTTCTCCATGCCGGACCACCAGAAATTAACTCGGATATTTCGGTATACTCATTTTTCTTTTGTAACCTTGCTCCTATTCCTTCAAATTTTCCGCTTATGCTGGTATCAAATCGGTCTTTATCCTCTGGAGCCATGTAATTGGTATGCGGATCAAATTGAGAAGACAATGCATTTAAATACATGCCAAACCAATCGTTTCGGTTCATTTCTTTGATAAAATTAAAATACTCATCCAAAGCTTTTAAAGCACTTTCTCTGGCTTCTTTTTCAATAATTACAAAAGACTTTACTTCGTAAGAAGCATCTTTTTCTTTTTTGTTTTTTTCTTCTTTTTCCTTATCCACAACATTTGATAAAACCGAATATTTGATTTGATTTTCCCAACGTTGCTTTAACTCATTGTTGTTTTTTGCATATGGCATGTTTTCGTAATCGTTGGAAAAAGTTTCATCTACTTTAAAATCAAATGGCTTGGCCAAAACCTCACGATAAAACTTTTGTCCGTCTTCCATTCTTTTCAAATAAATATCATACGACATTTGAAAAAAAGTAAGATCCTTGTTAAAAAACATATCGTCTAACTGAAACTTGTAGGCATCCATTTTTTGTACATCTTCTTGTAAAAAAAATCTTTTAAACGGATCCATCGCTTCTAAATAATCAGCATAAACTTTTTCAGAATAAGCATCGTCAATTTGTTTGGGATTGTAATGACCTCTCTCCAAAACATAGGTTAACAACTCCAACAAAATTTTGTCCTTTTCGGGATCGTTTTCTTCTTTTTCAAAAGCACGAAATGCTACAAAAGACAAAGACAATAGTCCAACCAATAAAATAATTTTATAATTCTTTTTCATAAACAACAGGAGTTGATTCATAGTTAAATAATTGAGCATACAATTAAGTTAGCTTTTACAAGAAACTTATTTTGGCAAGCTTATAAAGCATTTCATAAAAATCGTGCCATGATATCCATTAGACATCGAATTAGGACAAATGTAACAATTTCCTGACATCACTTTTCACAAAATACGTTAATTTTATGGTGCTTTCCCGCGAAAATAAACCATCTTTGCAGTAAGCAAAACACCACATAAATTTCACTTTTATGGCAAACAAACCTTTGATTTTGATTACCAATGACGATAGTGTAAATGCACCTGGAATCCAACATTTAATAAATTGGATGAAAGATTTGGGAGAAGTAATTGTAGTTGCTCCAGATAGTCCGCAAAGCGGAAAAGGCCATGCCATTACGATTGACAATGCCATTTTTGTACACAAAATTAAAAGAGTTGACGGTGTGGAGTGTTATAGTTGCTCTGGAACACCAGTAGATTGTGTAAAGTTGGCAAGTAGACAAATCCTTAACAGGAAACCTGATTTGTGTGTGTCAGGCATCAATCACGGATCCAACTCTAGCATTAATGTAATTTATTCCGGAACCATGAGTGCTGCTGTTGAAGCCGGAATTGAAGGAATTCCGTCTATTGGGTTTTCGTTATGCGATTATTCGTGGGATGCTGATTTTAGTCATTTAGAATCTTATGTAAAAAAAATTGCTTCAGAAGTATTGAAAAAGACACCCCCTAAAGGAACAGTTCTGAATGTGAATTTTCCGAAAAAATCAGAAAATAATATTCGAGGAATAAAAGTTTGTAGACAAGCAAAAGCCAATTGGGAAGAAAAATTTGACCAACGGAAAACACCATCCGGTAAAGACTATTATTGGTTAACCGGTGAATTTGTTTTGCATGATTTGGGAGAAGATACTGATGAATGGGCATTGCGAAACAATTACATTTCTATTGTTCCAACTCAATTTGATTTAACTGCTTATCATGCAATTCCAGAAATAAATTTGTGGAATTTCAATTAATAATTCATCATGCGAAAAGAACCAAGAGATTTTATATTTGGATTAACCACTGGATTAATGGTTAGTTTGATCACTTTTTTAACCATTCTTCATTTTTATGGCACCGATGCCAAAATGGAAGTACTGATTCAAGGATTAAAAGAACAAAAGGTGTTAGGAAAACTCATTGCTTTAAGTGGTATTCCGAACATAATGCTGTTTTTTGGATTCTTACATTATAAAAAAGAATTTTTAGCCAGAGGGGTTATCTTATGTATTCTTCTTTTAGCCATCATTACCTTATTTATGTAAGTTTATGAAGTATTACATCATTGCTGGAGAAGCATCAGGAGATTTACATGGGTCTAATTTAATGAAGGCATTATATCAAATTGATCCGCAAGCTAACATTCGGTTTTGGGGAGGGGATTTGATGCAACAAGTTGGAGGAACTTTGGTTAAACACTTTAAAGATTTGGCATTTATGGGGTTTTGGGAAGTGATAAAAAACCTCAAAACCATTTTAAAAAACCTTAACTTTTGTAAAAAAGACATTGCAGAATTTCAACCGGATGCCATAATTTTTATTGACTATCCCGGGTTTAATATGCGAATTGCCAAATGGGCCAAACAACATAAAATTCCTACCCATTACTACATTGCTCCACAAGTTTGGGCTTGGAAAGAAAACAGAGTAAAAGATTTAAAACGAGATGTAGATCATTTGTATGTGATTTTACCGTTTGAAAAACCATATTTTGAAGAAAAACACCAGCTAAAAGTGCATTTTGTTGGCCATCCATTGTTGGATGCCATTGCTCAATTTAAAAGAAAGTCAAGAGAGAAATTTTTAGAAGAAAACCACTTGGGTAAACAACCTATAATTGCCTTGTTGCCAGGGAGCAGAAAGCAAGAAATTTTAAAAAAATTACCCATTATGTTGGAACTGGAAAAGTCGTTCCCGAACCATCAGTTGGTAATTGCTGGAGCTCCAAGCTTGGATGCCAATTTTTATTTTCCGATTTTAAAAAATAGTAAAGCAAAAATTCTGTACAACCAAACGTATCATTTGCTTTCGAATGCCGAAGCAGCAGCAGTAACCTCAGGCACTGCAACTTTAGAAACTGCTTTGTTTGAAGTTCCTGAAGTAGTTTGTTACAAAGGAAATCCAATTTCTTATTGGATTGCAAAAAGAGTCATTACTTTACCTTTCATTTCACTAGTAAATTTAATTATGGAGAAAGAAGTAGTAAAAGAATTGATTCAATACGATTTGAACGAGGAAAATCTTAAAAAGGAAATACGTCAAATACTAGAACCGGAACACCAAGAAAAATTAAAAAAAACTTATCGCTCTTTGCAAAAAAAACTAGGAGGAAATGGTGCTAGTGAGCGAACTGCAAAGCTTATTTTTAAAAATTTGCGATAATTTAGGTATCTTTGTAACTGTTGAAAAATCTAGTATACATAGCATTACTTTTTTGGGGAATTACTTCATGTAGTTCCACCCAAACTGGTTTTATACAAACCAAAAAAACCGATGGTGTAAGCTATCAACAAGTAGTTCCGGAAACCAAATCGGAACCCAAAAAAAATGTAATAAAAAGCTCCAGGGAATCCAAAGCTGTTGTATCAGAGGCTGAATTGGATAAAGTAGTAAAAATTTACGACATTGTTATTGAGAATTCATTTGATCATGTGAATTCCAAAGATTTTATTGCTCGTATTATTGCAACTGCTATGCGTTACCACGGCACTAAATATCGCTCTGGTGGCACATCAGCAGCTGGTTTTGACTGTTCTGGTTTGATGGTAAAAACATTTGAAGAACATGATATTAGCTTGCCAAGAACCTCTGAAGAGATGTCTAGGCTTGGCGTAAGATTACCAAATCACGAGATCAAAAAAGGCGACCTGGTATTTTTTAAAACCAGAAGAGGAGTTATCAGTCATGTAGGACTAGTAACTGAAGTACATAACGGTAATGTTAAATTCATTCATTCTTCCACTAGTTCAGGTGTTATCATTTCATCGTTAAATGAAGATTATTACCAAAAAACTTTTTCACATGCGTCAAGAATTTTATAAATTTATGCAAAAACTTATTTATGAAGTTTTTGCAGTTTCCCGTATTTAGTATTTTATTTGGTCTAATCGTCGGAATTTTGATAAGCTTTTATCTCCAGATTATTCCATTGTCAATTGTTTTTTTAGCCATACCTATAGGGATAGGATTGTTGGGGTATACTTTTTACTCCAAATGTAAAAATTATCTTATCCTATTCTGTTTTTCTTGGTCGATATGTATAGGTTCATATACAGGAAGTAATTATTTTCAACAAGATGTACCATCAGAAATAATACTGGCAAAACAACGGCCATTTGCCATTACCGGATATGTTTACAAAGAACTTCCAACTAATTTATACAATCATTCGTATTACTTTCAAATTACTTCTCTCAATCACCAACCTTTTCACAGAAGAGTTTTATTGCAAATTTCCAAAGAGAATTTAACCGAAAAAGCACCAAATAATTTTGCAAAACTTCATATATACAGCACTATAGAAGACATCCCTTTTAAAGGAAATTTATATGGTTTTAATTACCAAAACTACCTTAAGCAACATGGCTTTAGCCATCAAATTAACTTAATACAACCAACTTATCAGGAAGTTGGACAATATCATAATTTGGTTTATTATGCATATTGGTTACATCAACAATTAGAAAAAAAAATCAATCAATTTGAGCTTAGCGATTTTTCACGCTCTTTGTACAAAGCATTACTCCTAGGAGACAAAAGTGAAGTTGACAAAGAAACTTACCAAAAATTTAGCAGTTCAGGCGCCATTCATTTGTTGGCAATTTCTGGCTTACACATTGCAATTATATTAATCTTCTTGCATGCATTATTTCTCCCTTTACAGCGATTTAAGCGTTGGAGACCTTTGGTTCCATGGCTGATTATTGTAATTCTTTGGGTTTTTGCTTTTCTCACAGGAATGAGTCCATCCGTATTGAGAGCTGTTACCATGTTTTCTTTTATTACATACAGTTTATACCAACAAACACAACTTTCAATTTACCATCATTTGGCAGCTTCGATGGTTATTTTGCTATTGATATACCCTAGTTTTCTGTTCGAAGTAGGTTTTCAGTTAAGCTATTTGGCTGTGGCTTTTATTGTTTGGACACAACCTTTGTTTCAAAAGTGGGAACCAAAAAACACTGTTGCAAAATATTTTTACGGAATCGTAACCGTTTCTATTGGAGCACAATTAGGAGTGCTACCGTTGAGTTTGTTTTACTTTCATCAAATTCCAGGTATGTTTTTGGTCACCAATTTGTTTGCCATTCCAACCGTAACTTTGTTGTTGTTTTTAGGTATTTCTATTCTTTTGTTGGATACCTTACATCTCTCCACCTCTTGGCTGATATATATTTTTGACAATTTATCTTTGGGGATGTTACGTGGCATAGACCAAGTAAGTTCTGTTGAAACTTTGTTGTGGAAAAACATTCCAATGGAAGTGGAGTTGCTCTTTTTAAGTTACTTGACATTGTTCTTTTTGGTGCATCTGTTACACCATTACAAAAGTTGGAAGCTCTGGGGAATATCCTTAAGTATGTTGTTGTTTCAATTCTTCTATAAAGAAAAAAATTGGAATGAAAACAGCCAAGAATATTTTATTGTTTTCAATCAAAGAAAAGAAAACTTAATGGTGCATCGGAAGCAATCTGAACTAACTGCCTATACCAACATTCAAGACACTCTTAACAACAGAACCATTCAAAATTATATGAGAGGAAGTTATGCGAAGCAGATTCAATATAAACCAATTCAAAACTTTTACAAAATTAACCACAAAAAAATACTGTGGCTTTCTGAGAGCATTCTACCTACTTTACCAATCAAACCAGACATAGTTATTTTAAGCAATAATGCCAAAGTTAATTTGGAGGTTTTGATTGATAGCTACCAACCTGAAAAAATTATCGCAGACGGCACGAACTACAAAGCAACCATAAAAAGATGGCAAAAAACTTGTTCCAATTATCAAATTTCGTTTGCTTCTACTTACGACCAAGGATATGAAATCATTCGATAAAAAAAGGAGGTCATAAGGCCTCCTAAAAAAGAATAAGTAAATTACTAACTCCAAATTTTACTTATCATTGTTTCCATAATTTGGTTTGGAATTGTGCACCATTGGCATCGATACTCTTGATCAAATAAATGCCACTGTTTAAATCTTGCACGTTAAATACATGGTTTTCTTTAAAATCCCCTTTAAAAGTTATAACTAATTGTCCGGTCATAGAATAAATATACAATTCTTGCGTAGCACGATTCAAAGCAAAAACATCTTTAGTAGGATTTGGAAATAATTCAACCAACTGATTTTCTATAGGAGTAAACCCATCTGATAAAACAGCTGGTTGGTTTCCATAAATTCGATATTCTCCGGGTTGTAAAGCAATTGTTGCAGAGGTACTTGTAACATTTAGTGTGGTATTATCCATTAAATTTACCCAAGTACCTGTATAAGGAAAGTTTGGATTCACGTTTTGTAATGCCACTGACATATTTGCAATTATTACAATATTTTTAAGTTGAGAGCTTGGTAAGGAATCATCCCAAATATAAATTCTCGGTCTAATTAGATTTCCATCAGGGCTAATTGTGCTATTTCTAGAAAATACTGGATTTGACTTTTTTAAATCAATCATCTTAGCCCATTCATTATAAATAGGTGCTCTGTTTGGATTTGTAAGCCAATTATTTGTCCATTGTGGCTGCGGCTTGGTATCTAATTTACAATCACCCGGAGTGGAGTCAGATTCAGAATTTACTGTCCCGTTATTGCAAGTAAAAATACTATCATCCATTCCTAAAGCCCCAAAATGCCATATCATCTTAGGTCCAGGCACCAATAAACTTATTGCTCCAAGTGCTCTCATTCTAAATAACGCATTATTTAAATTACCTCCCACAGGAGCTGTACCTCCACCGTTACCAAAAGTTTTGGCTTCATACATCATACGGTCTTTATCATGACTTTCAGGGTAGCCAATCAACATTTTTGTTTGAAATCCTCTACTTTCAGAACGCATTCTAATAATTTCTGCACCTGTAGCATATCCTTGAGCTAATTGTTTGTATTGTGCCCACATTTCTCCCCACAACATAATACCTTTTCCTTCATTGATTCTGTAGTTAGCCCATTGTTGCTCTTCTCCATCTGAGCCCAAATGCTCAAAAATTACATAGTGGTTAGGATCTAAAGACCAGGAATAATCAGCATACGCTTTCAGTAAATCTACTCTATCTTGTTGGTAGGCATTAGTACATGCATCGTTTCCAGCAGTACAATTTTGGGTAAACCCTTTGGTTAAATCCCAACGGAAACCATCAATTTTAAAATCTTGAATCCATCTTCTAATCACTCTTCTGGTATAATACTGTGTCATTGCAGATTGGTGGTTAAAATCTTCTCCTACACTATAACTATGTCTGGCTACTGTATTAAAATATGGGTTTTCAGATGTTGGTAATCCCCATCCATTACCATCAGGGTCGTTCATCCACATTCTAACTCCAGGGTTTCTTCCGAAGGCATGGTTTAAAGCTAAGTCTAAAATAACTGCAATGCCGTTTTGATGACACAAATCAATTAACTCTTTAAACTTGGTTTCTGTACCGTAAAATTTATCTAATGCTAAATGAAAAGATGTATTGTACCCCCAAGATTCATTTCCTTCAAACTCCATTACTGGCATTAACTGAATTGCATTTATTCCCAAATTTTTGAAATAATCCATTCTATTTATCAAATCTTGGTAATTTCTATTGGCATCAAAATCTCTAACCAATACCTCATAAATTACTAACTTATCTCTATCTGGCTTTTGGAAATTTAATGTAGCTTGACTCCATGGATAAGGAGTTTGTCCGGTTTGTAAAACAGACACTTCACGTTCTTGCCCTTGTGGATAAGCTGGTAAGTTTGGATAGCTTGCAGACGGAATCCATGGGTCGTCAAATGGAGAAAGTACCATGTAAGAATACATATCTGCTGTTTTAACTAAAGCAGGTGACCCAGTAATTGGATTTTGACGAACAACCCAATATTGGTAGGTGTAAATTTCACCTGGATTTAAACCCGTTAACTCTAACCAAAACAACCCGGTGCTCGGGTCTTTTCTCATGGCATGTGCACTAGTTGGTTGCCAATTGTTAAAGCTTCCTGCAACATAAACAAAATCCTTATTTGGTGCATTTAATTGTAAGAACGCTCTAGTGGCATCTCCAGGAATGTAATTAATACCATCTTCTAAGCCTGCCGGCTTAGCTTGCGTTAGAGTTCCCGGATTGATTAACGCAGAAAAATTTCTTCTAATAGTTGAAGTTCCTTGTGTAACCTCCAACTCATAAATTCTATTAGCTTGAATATTTGTATCTGTAAAACTATAGGATGCAACATTATTTTGTGTATTGATTACCAAGCCATCAGCTCTTAACACGTAATTTGCAGTTCCGCCTGTGTTGTTAGCTGCAACAGCTAAATTTCCTCCTGGACTTAAAATAGTGGTACTATTATTTATCGGGGCAGTTAAATTTAATTGGAAAGTTCCAACATTAAAGATATGATCACCGCATCCAGTAGGAGTTAAAGGTCTTTTATGTTCTTGCATACCATCTGCATTCCTAAACACCAAACCTAATTTGGTAGCATTGGCTTGTTGGGTAGCATTTAAGTTAAAGTAAATACTCGGAGTGATGGTAATACTCCATGTACCATTACCATTATTAGTCATTAAACCAATCCCATTATCTTGACCCCAGTTTCCAATTACACTAAATCCGAATGCATTGTTATCATCACCAATACCAGCATGCATATAAACTTTGTTGGTGTTGGTGGGGATATTGTTACAAGATGTTTGTGCTAAGTTAACTGTAATTGTAATTTGTTGGTCAATGTTAAAAGTAGAAGGAGTAATATTTACTTGCCCCAGTACAAAAAAACCGATGAATAAAAATAAAATCGCGTAAAAGTTTTTTCTCATAGCATATTGGTTTAAAAAAAAGGGCTGATAAACAGCCCTTTTTTGGGTTATTAATATAATTTATGGTGCAGATAAAGTATACGTGTATTTTCTTGGATTAGTTAAATCAAGCTCTACAAAATAAGTTCCAGCAGCATTAACTGACAAGTTTGGCCCATCATAAGTCATACTTTCAGCTGGTCCACCTAAATTAATTGTCCATGCATTGTTAGCTCTAAACTTAAACTCTCCAGCAGTTAAAGCTACTGTACCTTGCCATTTTTTGGTAGTTTGGTTATAAGTTAAGGCTGTACTATTATCCCAACCTCCTGGGGTAGCAGCTCCAATTATTCCCCAATTAGTTACAGTAGTCGTATATTGAAGAGTAGTGGTATTTGCTCTAACTAAATAATAATTAGCTGGTACATTACAATCTGATTCGTTATTTTCTGCTAAAACTCCTGAGAAAGACCCATCATCGCCCCAATCAGTATTCCCCCAGTTGAAGTTTCCTGCTGCATCTGGACCTACAAATTTGAAAGCACCATTTAACCACATAAAACCTTCATAATCAGTAGCACCAAAAGCAGAAGAAGCAATTCTAGGTGCTGTTGGAGGATTCCACCCTTGGTGGTTACCTGGAACTGCCAAAGCTGGTAAATCTGTTGAAAATGGTGTTACTAAAACAGTTACTACATTTGAATATAAAGGCTGTGAGGCTTGTGTACCAACAGTAGCTTTTATTCGGATATCTAATCCGCCTTGAGAAAAAGGAGTTAAGCCTGCTGCAATTGAAGCACCATTTAATTCTAATACTGTCCAAGTTAAATTGGTATTGTTTGTAGAACCTGCTTCAATTAAGTTTTCGAAATTAGTCCCTGTTTGGGCAATTTCAATAATATAATTTACAGCAGTAGGTGTACCGTAATCTGCAGGCTTCCAAGTAACTGTTAAAGCCGGGTTTGTTCCTAAGTCTGGCGATAAAGTAACTGCCGTACCAGCATCTGGAGTTACAATATCAAAGGATGCAGGTGGGGTTAAAAACATTAATTCTTGCTCGTCTTCGCACGACCAAAGCCCTACAAAAATTAGGGTTGCTAATAAAAATTTGAATGTATTTTTCATTGTTTAAAAATTTAAAAGTGATGATTAATAGCCAGAGTTTTGAGTTAAATTTGGATTAGATGCCAAAGATGCTTCCGGAATTGGGAATAAGTTCATGAACTGTGGTATAGCAATACCAGTACTACCGTTTCCTTTCCAAGCCCAATTATAAACGCCACCAGTAAATCTTCCAAAACGAATTAAATCTTGTCTACGGTGACCTTCCCAGTGTAATTCTCTAGATCTCTCGTCCAAAATAAAGTCTAAAGTCAAAGCACTCTGATTTACATTTGCAATTGTTGAGCCATTGTTAGCTCTTTGTCTTAGTGCATTAACGTATGTTAACGCTGTTGACATGCTGGCACCAGCCGCACCTCTTATGGCACATTCTACATACATTAAATGTACGTCTGCCAAACGGAACAGTGGGAAATCAGTATCAACAAATGTAGTATTTTGACCTGCTATACCAGTGGAAGTTTTATTAGAATACTTAGCTAAAATAAAGCCTTGGTCTCTATTAGCTATATCTGAAATATTTACATTTCTTGAACCAGAGATAATTGTTTTTCTAGCATCACTTGAAAACTCAGATCCTTCAAATTTATCAACAAATTGTTTTCTTAATCTTAAGGCACCTCCCCATCCACCAGCACCAACACCCATGGATAGACCATTTTGCTCAATAGAACCAACTTGGCCATTAATCATCACTGTGGTAGGACCATAATTTTGTGTCATGATACCATCTGATTGAATAAAGAAAATTGCTTCAGGTGATAAATGGTTATCTGCAGTAAAGTTGTGCAAGTAATTTGGTGCTAAAGAATAACCAGCTCCTAAAATTGCAGTACATTGTTCTGCACAGGCTGCATACTTATCTTGATTGATATAAACTTCAGCATTTAAATAGATTTTTGCTAAAATCATTCTTGCAAAGGCTTGATCTAATCTCCCTGATTCATTTGATTTTGGAGCTTTTAAACCTGGTAAAATTTCCAATAATTCACTTTCAACAAAATCAAATAATTGTTGTCTGTTGTACTCCGGTCCAGCAACACTTATTGGAGTGTTTTCATCTACAAAAGGAGCTTTTCCAAACATATCCATTAAATGATAATAAGCCAAAGCTCTTAATGCTCTTGCTTCTAAACGATAAGTTGCAATTTCAGCTTGCTCAGTTGAACTAATACCTCTTGCAGTTAATTTTTCTGGAGTAGACTGCCGTAAGAACTCATTAGTTAATGCTACTTGAAACATAGCTCTACCAAACATCCCTCTTATAATTGGATTGGCAGCATTCCAAATGTTTCTTTGAATTTCACGAACTCCAGGGTCGTTTTCGTAGCTCCAAATTACTTCGTCTGTGGTTAAGTTTTGCATGTACCACAATACCCTTCCATATTGACTAGTACCTGCATCAATTCCTCCAATGTTAGAAGAACCTGCTCCATTGGTACCTGTCAAAGCCAAGTTTCCATAAATCCCAGCTAAAGCTTGTTTATAAGCCCCAGGTTGAGAATAAAACTGATCGGCTTCTAATCTTAACGGATCGTCAGGGGTGATATTTAAATCATCCACGCATGATTGCAACATGGTTGCAACTCCGAACAAGGTTAATAAACTAATTATTATTTTTTTCATAAATCAATTTTTTTAAAATTTCAAATTAGCTCCAAATAAGAACTGTCTTTGTCTTGGATAAATCGTGGCGTCAATACCTCCATTTATTTCAGGATCTAAACCAGAATACTCAGTAAGGATAAATGGGTTTTGCATCCCAGTAAATACTCTTAATGATACATTTTTATCTAACCAATTTTGGAAGGTATACCCTAAGGTTACGAAATCCATTCTTAAGAAAGATCCATTTTCAATAAACATATCTGAAAGTACAGTTTCGTTACTTTGGTTGATAAAACCTGTTTCATATACATAAGGTGAAACGTTTTGTAACACTCCGTTTAAAGCAAAGCTATAATAAGCTCTGGTGGAACGAGTAGTATTCAAAATTCTATTTCCGATACTAGCTCTTAAGTTGAAAGACAAATCAAAGTTCTTGTAATCTAAATTAGTAGTAAAACCTAATACCAAATCTGGATCTGGATTTTTATAGATATAACGGTCATCTAAGTTGATCACACCATCTCCATTTAAATCAGCAAAAGCACCTTCAATTGGCATTCCGGTGTTGTCGTATAACTGTTTGAAAACAAAGAAAGAAAATGGAGTGAAGCCTTCTTGCATGATTTGAGATGTCCCTCCAGTTCCTGCACCGGTAAATCCTACAAATAATGGAACACCAGCAGCAACTTTATCAATTCTTCTTTCAAATTTAGAAGCGTTTAAATTAATATTCCAATTAAAGTTATCACTTTTCACTACATCATAGTTCAAGTTCAACTCAATCCCTTTTACATTCATGTCACCAACGTTAGCTGGTCCTTGGTTGGTAAAGTTACTACCGTCGGCAAAAGGCGCTACTTGGAATAAGTCGAATGATTTTTTATAAAAAACATCAACACTACCATTGAAACGGTTATTGTTAAAGCCAAAATCAATACCCGCATTATAAGTAGCCGTTTCTTCCCACTTCAAATTGTTGTTAAAAGCTCCAGGTACACCAACAGGTAGGAAGTTTCCTCCAATTTGGTACTGTGAATTTGGATCTCCTGTAAAATATTGTGGTAAATAAAACAATCCAACTCCAATGTCTTGTTGTCCGGTGATCCCCCACCCTAATCTTAATTTTAAATCAGAAAGTGAAGAGCTGTCTTTAAAAAATTCTTCTTTCATTTTCCAAGCAAAAGCAGCTGCAGGGAAATTTCCCCAACGGTTGTTTTCTCCAAAACGAGAGGTTCCATCTCTTCTGTAACTTAAAGTTAATAAGTATTTGTCTTTCCAGTTTAAGTTAGTTCTTCCAAAGAAACCAACATAAACCACATCATCACCTCTAAAAAACTGAGGTACTAAATCAGGGTCATTTTGGTTTCGAGTAAAAAACCCATTATTTTCAAATTTTTGGTAGGAATAACCTCCAGTAATGTCGAAATTTAAATCCCCAAATGTTTTGGCATATACCATATAAGCATCCAATAATTTGTTGATTCCAACACCTTCATTATATTCATTATTTCCAATAGGCAGACCTAAACGAATTGGGCCTGATAAAGAGTTTCTAGAAGTTTGGTTATGACTATACCCTTGATCTCTATCATACCCTAAATTAACTACCGCTCTTAATTCTGGTAAAAAATGAAATTTATAATCTAATTCTAAATTACCAAACACTTTACGGTTGATACTTCTATTATTAGTTTGCAACAATTGTGCAACCGGGTTGCGTGGTGCAATTGGTGCAAATTGACCTAATCCTGGCCCATTTCTGAATTCGAAAAACCCATCAAATGGAGAAGTTGAATCATATACAGGTTGTGTAGGATCAAAAGTTAAAGCATTACCTTCAACACCAGGAGCATTTCTTCTTTTTGTATTAGTATAATTAGCTGACAATCTCACCCTCAAATGATCCTCAAAAAAGGTCGGACTCATATTTAAAGCAAAAGTATTTCTTGTCATGTGGTCAGTTAAACGCAAACCTTCTTGATAGGTATTCCCAACTGTTAAACGTGTTGGAATTCTATCAAACAAATTTCCTCTAACAGATAAGTTGTTATCAATAAAGTCGGTTCTTCTGTAAATTTCTTCTTGCCAATCTGTATTTGCACTACCTAATCTGTCTGATAGTGTTTGTCCAGGAAATAATGTAGGGTTTTGATCAACAGCTCCAATAAACTCTCTAAACTCATTAGCAGAAAAAACGTCTACTTTATTAAACTTCTTACCAGAACCAAATTGGGTATTAAACTCCACTTGTAAAGTTTTTCCACCTTTTTTAGTTGTAATTAAGATTACCCCGTTTGAAGCTCGAGTTCCATAAATAGCTGTTGCAGAAGCATCCTTCAAAATAGAAAAACTTTCTACGTCATTTGGGTTTAATGTTGCCAAAACTCTTGAGTCCATTGGCAAACCATCTACTACTACCAAAGGATCATTACTTGCTAACAAAGAAGAGCCCCCTCGGATTCTAATGGTTGGAGTTGCACCAGGTGCCCCACCACCAGCATTGATAGTAACCCCAGCAACTTTACCATTTAATAAGTTGTCTGCAGTAACTACCGCTCCTTTGTTAAAATCTTTTGCAGTTACCAAAGAAACTGAACCGGTAGCATCTTTTTTTCTAACGGTACCGTACCCAACGGCAACGATGGTAATTTCATCTAAGGCAGAAGCCTCTTCTGCCAACGAAACGTTTAAGGTTTTTTGGTTGGTGTAGGCTACATCTTGTGTTTTGTAACCGATAAAGGAGAATTCAATTACATCTCCTGATTTCAGTTTTGAAAGGGAATATTTCCCATCAAAATCAGTGGAGGCACCGTTTTGGGTACCTTTCACCACCACATTAACTCCAGGAAGGGGTTGCCCTGTGGAGGCATCCTTCACAACACCATTAACAGTACCTTGTGACAGCACTAAAAACGGCATCAGAATTAAAGTGAATAACAACTTTTTCGAAAGTGTTTTCATACAGTTTGTTTAGGTTAATAATTGTAATTAAGTTGCTTGTATTTTACTTCAAAGGTTAAATTTAGAATAAAATTTTGCACTCCCAAAGCCTAACTCTGTTAAAACTAACTCGAAAACGTTTTCGTGTTAAAAACTTTTATTATCAATAAAAAAAAAGAACTTAAAATTTCATTTCCATAATTTATCCCTTATCTTTATTGAGAATTAATTGTGTTAGATTTATCTTATGAAGCGAAAAGTTACCTTAAAACAAATTGCCAAAGAGTTGGATGTATCCATTTCTACTGTTAGTAAATCTTTGAAAGACAGTGTTGAAATTAGTGAAGAAACTCGTCAAAAAGTGCAAGCATTTGCCAAATTATACAACTACAAACCCAATAACATTGCTCTCAGCTTAAAAAACAGAAAAACTAAGAACATTGCAGTTATCATCCCTGAAATTGTTCACCACTTTTTTGCGACCGTAATTAGTGGTATTGAACAAGTTGCCAACGAATACGGTTACAACGTTTTGGTTTGTTTATCAAACGAATCTTTTGATAAAGAAGTTATTAATATGGAAATGCTTGCCAATGGAAGTATTGATGGTTTTATCCTTTCTCTATCCAAAGAAACCCAATTAAAAAAAGATTTTCACCACATTTCAGAAGTCATAAACCAAGGGATGCCAGTGGTAATGTTTGACAGAATTACACAAGACATTTCATGTGACAAAGTTATTATTGACGATATCCATGCAGCATTTCAAGCTGTGGAATTTTTGATTAAAAAAGGGAAAAAAAATATTGGTCTTATTACTACTATCGACTATGTAAGTGTTGGCAAGCTCCGTACCGATGGTTATCACTTGGCTTTGCAAAAACACCACTTATCTATTTCTGAAGCCAATGTATTGAAGATTGAAAACATGGAGGAATCTCAAAAATTAATTCAAGACTTTATACAAAATAACCATTTTGATGCGGTTTTTGCAGTTAACGAGTTATTTGCATTGCATACTATTAAAACTGCCAATTATTTAAAAATAAATGTACCTGAAAAGTTAGCTGTTGTTGCATTTACAGATGGAATCATTTCAACCTGTTCTACTCCATCAATAACCACTGTTGCTCAAAATGAATGGAAAATTGGTCAAAAAGCAGCAAAACTATTGATAGATCGATTAGAAATGGAGGAGGATGAAATGGAAGACGAACATTACCGAACTGAAATCATTGAAACTTATATCATCGAAAGAGAGTCTACTTAAGACTCTCTTTTTTTGGTAACCACTTGTTACATCGTTTGCGTAAAAAAAATGGCACTTTTTTGTTTTATCGTTTTCAAAAAAAGGTATATTTACACCAATTATCAAAGCTTGTTATTTTACTTCAAACCAAAATAAGTTTTGATAAGCAATAGCTTATCATTATCACTAACCAACATTTTAGATAATGGAAAAGCGAAAATTAGGCTTTTGGGAAATTTGGAACATGAGTTTCGGGTTTCTCGGAATCCAAATGGGGTTTGCTCTTCAAAATGCAAATGCCAGCAGAATTCTACAAACCTTTGGTGCAGATGTGCATCATTTGTCTTGGTTTTGGATTATTGCACCTCTTACAGGTTTAATAGTACAACCTATTATTGGTCATTACAGCGACAATACATGGACTCGCTTCGGACGAAGAAAACCTTATTTTTTGTTTGGAGCCATCATGGCTTCTGTGGGATTGGTACTTATGCCACAATCCGAAATTTTTATTGCTCTATTACCAGCTCTTTGGGTTGGTGCAGGAATGTTAATAATTATGGATGTTTCTTTTAACATTGCTATGGAACCTTTCCGCGCATTGGTTGGAGACAATTTAAGACCTGACCAACATACCAAAGGATTTAGTATTCAAACTGCTTTGATTGGTATTGGTGCAGTTTTAGGATCATGGTTGCCATATATTTTAACCGAATGGTTTGAAATTAGCAACCAAGCAACCGAAACTTCCTCTGTACCACTTAATTTAATATATTCATTTATTATTGGTGCGATAGTATTGGTGGTTAGTATTTTAATTACAGTTACTACTACTAAAGAGTACACTCCGGAGGAATTGGCTAAGTTTGAAGATGAAAAAGCTCACTCAGAAGCTTTTGGTGAAGAAAAGAAAGAAGCAAAACTGTCTGATATTTTTACGGATTTTGCTAACATGCCCGAAACCATGAAGCAATTAAGTTGGGTACAATTCTTTTCTTGGTTCGCTTTATTTGGCATGTGGGTATTTACTACTCCTGCCGTTGCACAACACATCTACCAATTAGGCACCAATGACACCAAGAATCCATTGTTTCAAGAGGCTGGTGATTGGGTAGGAATTTTATTTGGGGTATATAATTTAGTTTCTGCCTTTGTAGCATTTTTGTTGCCAAAAGTTGCCAAGCAAATCAGCAGAAAAAAAACACATGCTATTTGTTTATTCTTAGGAGGTTTAGGGCTTTTGTCCATTTACATCATGCCAAACAAAGAAATGCTCATCCTTTCTATGGTATTAATTGGTATCGCATGGGCAAGTATTTTATCTATGCCCTATGCCATCCTTGCAAGTTCCATTCATCCAAAAAAAATGGGAGTTTATATGGGAATTTTCAACTTTTTTATCGTAATCCCTCAAATTATAAACGGAGTGATAGGAGGCCCATTAGTAAAATATGTTTACCAAAACCAAGCCATTTTCGCTTTAATGGTTAGTGGATTAAGTTTTGTCTTAGCCGGATTTTTGGCTTTACAAGTAAAAGACTCTAATGAATTATGACAAAAGCATTTATCTTCGACTTAGACGGTGTGATAGTAGACACTGCCAAATACCATTTTTTAGCTTGGAAAAATTTAGCAGAGCAACTACATATCCCTTTTACCCATGAAGACAACGAGCAATTAAAAGGTATTAGCAGAGTTCGTTCGTTAGAAATTATTTTGCAAAAAGGTAACATCCAAGCAACAGAAGAACAAAAAAATCAATGGATGCATCAAAAAAACGATGAGTACTTGCAGTACATCTATCAAATGGATGCCTCTGAAATTTTGCCCGATGTGATAAAAGTATTAGATTATTTACAAGCCAAACAACAAAAAATTGTGTTAGGCTCTGCCAGTAAAAACGCTCGTTTAATTTTGGAAAAAGTAAACTTATTGTCCTATTTTGATGCTATTATTGATGGCAATCAAGTGAGCAAAGCCAAACCAGACCCAGAAGTGTTTTTAAAAGGAGCCGAAAAAGTAGATTGCCTACCTCAACACTGCATCGTGTTTGAAGATGCCATTGCAGGAATTGATGCTGCCAATGTAGCCAAAATGACCAGTATTGGCATTGGTGATGCCTCTATTTTAACCGAAGCCCAACATGTGTTTCTAGATTTTACACACATGCCATTACATTTAATTGACGAATTAATTACCAAAAATTGATTTCAGTTGTCAACTTTAAAAAGTTGATTTAACTACTGAAAACCTTAAACTTAACAGGAATGAACCAGGATTATATTGTGCCAAATAGTTGGTCTATTATTGAAGAGGGATTTGAAGCAGACAGAGTAAAATCGTCTGAAAGTTTGTTCAGTATTGGCAATGGTACCATGGGACAACGTGCCAATTTTGAAGAAACCTACACCGGAGCTACCTTTCAAGGAAGTTATATTGCAGGAGTATACTACCCGGATAAAACAAAAGTGGGATGGTGGAAAAACGGCTATCCGGAATATTTTGCAAAAGTACTAAATGCTCCGAACTGGATTGGAATTACCATCGAAATCAATGGGTGTGTTTTAGATTTAGCTACTTGTAAAAAAGTAGAGTCCTTTAAAAGAGAATTAAACATGAAAGAAGGTTGGCTCTCTAGAAGTTTTGTAGCAACCCTTTCTAACGACATACAGATTGAGGTAAAAGCACTCCGATTTTTATCTTTAAACCAAGATGAATTGGGAGCTATCCAATACCAAATTACACCATTAAATCAAGATGCTTCCATCCGTTGGATGCCATATTTAGACTCTGGTGTACATAACGAAGATGCCAACTGGGAAGAAAAATTTTGGGAACCTTTGGAAGTTAATCATGCCGGAAATAGTGCCAACTTAATTGCTCGAACCTATAAAACCAACTTTATAGCTTGCACTTTTATGCACAACCGAATCTTGGTAAATGGTTTAGAGGAAAGCATTCATTCTGAAGTGGTTAAAAAAGAAAAAGATTTTATACAATTAGCATACACTGTGTATGCTACTAAAGGAATTCCGGTTACCTTTGAAAAATTTGGTGGCTACACAGTTTCTACCAATCACGAAGTAAACCAATTAGCCAATGCAGCCAACCATAACATCCAAACTGCTTTAGCCAAAGGTTGGGATGCTTTATTTCAAGAACATAAAGATGCTTGGGGACAAATTTGGGAAATGAGCGACATCACCATTCAAGGAGATGTAAAAGCCCAACAAGGCATTCGTTTTAATATCTTTCAACTAAACCAAACTTATTTAGGAAAAGACTCTCGTTTAAACATTGGTCCGAAAGGATTTACAGGAGAAAAATACGGTGGCTCTACTTATTGGGATACTGAAGCATACTGCATTCCGTTTTATATGGCAACCAAAGACCAAGAAGTTGCCAGAAGTTTGTTAACCTATCGTTACAACCAATTAGACAAAGCTATTGAAAATGCACAAAAATTAGGCTTTACCAATGGTGCCGCTTTGTACCCAATGGTTACGATGAATGGAGAAGAATGTCACAACGAATGGGAAATTACTTTTGAGGAAATTCACCGAAACGGTGCCATTGCATTTGCCATTTTTAACTACTACCGATACACTGGAGATTATTCTTACATCCCTGAAAAAGGTTTGGAGGTATTGATTGGAATTGCTCGTTTTTGGCACCAAAGGGCTACCTATTCTAACGACAAAAAACAATTTGTTATTTTAGGAGTTACCGGTCCGAATGAATACGAAAATAACGTAAACAATAACTGGTACACCAATTACATTGCAAAATGGTGTATAGAATATGCATTGGAACAATGGGAAACGGTAAAAAATCACTATCCTAACGATTACAGCAGAGTTTTTGAAAAAACCCAATTGCACACATCTGAAATAGAAGCCATGAAAGAAGTTGCTCAAAACATGTACTTCCCGTATTCTGAAGAATACCAAGTGTTTTTACAACAAGATGGCTTTTTAGACAAAGAATTAATTACAGTAGCCGATTTAGATAAGAGCCAACGTCCTATTAACCAAAAATGGAGTTGGGATAGAATATTGCGTTCACCGTATATCAAACAAGCGGACACCTTACAAGGATTTTACTTCTTCCAAGATCATTTTAGCAAAGAGCAACTAGAAAAGCACTTCGATTTTTACGAACCTTTTACCGTACATGAAAGCTCCTTATCCCCTTGTGTTCATTCTATTTTGGCAGCACAATTAAACCGAATGGAACAAGCTTATTCCTTTTACTTACGAACTTCTCGTTTAGATTTAGACGACTACAACAAAGAGGTACACGAAGGTTTGCACATTACCTCCATGGCAGGAACTTGGATGAGCATCGTAGAGGGCTTTGGAGGCATGCGTGTGGTAAACGACCAATTGCATTTTGAACCTCGAATTCCTAAGCAATGGGAAGGTTATTCCTTTAAAATCAATTTCCGTCACCAAATTTTACAAGTTAGTGTTTCCCAAAACGAAACCCAATTTAGTTTAGAAGGTACCCAAGCGATTAAAGTACTGGTGTTTGGAAAAGAAGTTCTAATAGAACCAAGTAGTTTTGTTACGGTTTAAAAAAATTGTAAACACCTCTACTCCCCTCTCGCTTGAAGAGGTGGTGGGGGTGAGGTATTAATTTACATGAGCATATTGCAAAAACCACAAGGTTTGTTGATTAATTTTTATACTGACAACATCACCAAATCAACCAAGCCGTTGGTAAACCAATATTTCAGAGAGCTAAAAGACTAAAACACCTTAATGAAAACCTTAATTTCCTTAATGCCTGTATAATTCAAAAAAACATCTACAAAATGACAAAACTTCTCCTACTTTTCCTCACTAGCCTCAGCTTTGCTCAACTTCAACGAGTAGAACCTCCATTTTGGTGGGAAAATATGCATCGAGAGAGTTTACAAATTTTGTTTTATGGCAAAAACATCGCTTCGCATGAAGTATCTGTTTCTGATCAAATTCCAATTTTAAATAGTACCAAAACCGAAAATCCAAATTACCTTTTTGTTACCATTCCTACCAAAAACCTTAAGAAGGGTAACCTAACTTTTACCTTTTCACAAAACAAAAAAAAGTTTACTCATACTTATGAAATCAAAGATCGGAAAGAAAATTCACGCTTCCGAAGCAGTTTTGACAGCTCTGATTTGGTGTATTTGATCATGCCCGACAGATTTGCCAATGGCGATGCTTCTAACGATAACCATCCTTCTGTAATTGAAAAACCCAACCGTAATAGCATCAATGGAAGATACGGTGGTGATATTAAGGGAATCATTCAAAATTTGGATTATATAAAAGATTTAGGTGCCACTGCTTTATGGAGCACACCTCTTTGTGAAGACAATGACGAACGAGGCTCTTATCACCACTATGGACAAAGCGATGTGTATAAAATAGACCCTCGCTTTGGAACCAATGAAACCTATTTGGAACTTAGCAAACAACTCCACCAACGTGGCATGAAACTCATCAAAGATTATGTAACCAACCACTGGAGCTATAATCATTGGATGATGCTCGACATGCCTAGTTACGATTGGTTTCATCAATTTCCGGGGTATAAACAAACCAATTACAAAACCACTACCCAAATGGACCCAAATGTGGCTGCTTCCGACAAAAAATTAGCCATGGATGGCTGGTTTGTAAAAAGCATGCCCGACCTCAACCAAAAAAATCCGTTGGTAATGAACTACCTTATTCAAAATGCTATTTGGTGGATAGAATATGCCGATTTAGATGGATATAGAGTTGATACTTATCCGTATGCTGATAAAGAATCTATGGCAACTTGGACCAAAGCCATTACAGACGAATACCCTAATTTTAATATCACTGCAGAGGCTTGGCTGTACTCCCATGCCCAAATTGCGTATTGGCAAAAAGACAGCAAAATTGGAGCTATTCAAAACTACAACTCCTATTGCCCTAACGTGATGGATTTTATGTTGTTCAGTTTGTTTGAAAAAGGTTTTTTAAAAAAAGAAGAACAAACTTGGGCAGAAGGCATGATACAGTTATACGATCATTTTAGCAACGACTTTCTGTTTTCTGATACCAATAACCTACTTGTTTTTGCAGAAAACCACGACACCCAAAGAATCAATTTTGTATATCCAAATTTAAAAGATTACCAATTAGCCATGACCATTTTGGCAACGGTGAGAGGCATTCCGCAAATATATTATGGTTCCGAAATTGGGATGACCGGAAGTAAAGATAAAGGTGATGGTGACATTCGAAGAGAATTTCCGGGAGGTTGGCCAGATCATGCCCAAAATGCGTTTAACCAAAACACCCGAACTGCTGAACAAGAAGCTTATCATAGCTTTACCAAAAAAGTGTTTCAATGGCGAAAAAATGCCAAAGCCATTCATCACGGAAAAACCACCCACTATTTGCCTCAAAACAATGTGTATGTTTATTTCCGTCATACCGAACAAGAGAGTGTGATGGTAGTGATCAACAATAGCAATCAAAAGCAAGAAATTTCACTTGATAGATTTGAGGAAAACCTTAAAGAATTTTCTGAGGGAACTGATATTTTAAATAATCAATCATTCGAAATAATCAATAACGAAGCGTTAACTTCTATCATTACCATCGAACCTAAAAGCAGCAAAATCATCGAATTGAAAAAATAAAAAGCATGCAACGACTTCCTTTTTTTTGGATACTTCTTGTTGGAATCTTGGCCTTTGGTCAACAACGCTCGTTTGTTTCCATCGATCTTAAAAAATCTCCAAGTTTCCCACAGGGCATTTACGAAATGCAAACTACCGATGGTACTTACTACTTTCAATTTTTGTCTCCACAAATAGTAGAGACTTCTTTTGTACCCAAAAAAGAGAGTTTTATCAAGGAGTCGCATGCAGTAATTGTACCATCAACCTATCCAAACGCACAAAAATCAGAAACTACAGCCCAAATTCAAATTACTTGTCAGGACTTGAAAGTGGTAATTCAAAAAAATCCACTTCAAATTCAATATTTCTACCAAAATGAATTGGTTGTAGCAGAAAAAAAAGGTTTTTACAAAACCGTTCATTTACCCATGGAAACCGTAAAAGGAAACATCGTTTCAGATTCTATTTTCGGGTTTTCTTTTAAAATTGAAGAAAAAGAAAAATTTTATGGAGGTGGTGCCAGAGCATTAGGCATGAACCGAAGAGGACATCGCTTACCCTTGTTTAATCGTGCCCATTATGGCTATGAAACCGAAGCCATTTTGATGAACTTTTGCATGCCAATTGCCATTTCTTCTAAAAAATATCTGTTGCATTTTGACAATCCTTCTGTGGGCTATTTAGATTTAGATAGCCAAAAACAAAACGAATTGCATTGGCAAGGCACGCAAGGCAAGAAAACCTATCAGGTAATAGTTGGCAAAACATGGAAACAATTATTAGAAAATTACACTGAAATCACCGGAAAACAACCCATGCCCCCTATTTGGGCTTTAGGAAATTTTTCTTCTAGATTTGGCTATCTTTCTGAAAACGAAACTAAAAAAACCATTGCTTCCTTTGAAGAAGCCAACATTCCCGTAGATGCTGTTATTTTAGATTTGTACTGGTTCGGAAAAACCATACAGGGAACCATGGGAAATTTAGAAGTGGATAGAGACAGTTTTCCGAATTGGGAAAAAATGATGCAAGATTTTAACCAAAAAGGCATCAAAACCATCCCGATTACCGAACCATTTATTTTAACATCCTCCAAAAAATGGGATGAAGCAGTTGCTAAAAATATTTTGGCTACCAATAAACAAAACCAACCCTATCGTTACGACTTTTATTTTGGCAATACCGGTTTGATAGATATTTTTAAACCAACTGCCAAACAATGGTTTTGGGACATCTATAAAAGTTTAGCTCAACAAGGTGCTAGTGGAGTTTGGGGAGATTTAGGAGAACCCGAAGTGCATCCGCACGACATACAACATATCAACGGAAATGGAGGGAAAGTACATAACATTTACGGTCATGAATGGGCTAAAACGGTTTTTCAAGGATATCAATCCGATTTTCCTGAAACTAGACCATTTATTTTGATGCGATCAGGATATTCCGGCTCACAACGTTATGGCATGATTCCATGGAGTGGAGATGTAAATCGCACTTGGGGTGGATTGCAAAAGCAAATAGAAATTTCCCTACAAATGGGCATGCAAGGCATGGGCTACATGCATAGCGATTTGGGAGGATTTGCCAGTGCTAACTTAGACGATGAATTATACGTTAGATGGTTGCAATACGGAGTGTTTAACCCAATATTTCGTCCGCATGCACAAGAAGAGGTAGCAAGTGAACCTGTTTTTAGAAGCACCTTTGCCAAACAACTAGCCAAAGAAGCCATTGAATTGCGATATAAATTACTGCCGTACAATTACCAATTAGTGTATGAAAACCACACCAAAGGTTGGCCATTGATGCGACCTTTTTTGTTTGCTGAACCAGAAAATGAAAAATTATTTACTTATGATTTAGGGTATTTATGGGGAGATGCCTTTGCGGTTTTTCCTATCAAAGAAGCTGGTCTATCAGAAATGGAAATCTACCTCCCTAAAGGAAATTGGGTAAATTTTTATACGAATAAAATCTGGGAAGGCGGAAAAACACATACTTTTTTTGTGGATAAACTAGAAACCAACGAAAACAAAATTTTACAAAAACCAACAGCAAGCAATTATCAACTTCCAACTTTTGTAAAAACAGCCACTTTTATTCCGATGAATGCCTCTAATGGGAATACGAGTAATTTTAATCCAAACCATCTAGAAATTCATTTTTATATTGATCAAAACCAAACAGAAACCGAACAGAAATTATTTTTTGATGATGGTCTGCACCCAAGAAATATAGAAAATGGCACATACGAATTCTTAGTTTGTGAATATGAAAAAGAGAAAAAAGGTTGGGAAATTGAATTCAAAACCGAATTAGGAAGTCAACAAAATTTTCAAAATAAAACCTTAGAAGTTCATTTGTATTTTTTAAACAAAAAACCCAAACGAGTGCGTGCCAATGGAAAAAAAGTAAAATTTAACTGGGACCCGATTAAGCAGAAAATCACATTTAATATTGAGCATCATTCAGAAGAAACTGAAATTAAAATTAAATAGTCCTTTTCCCCTCTCCAAAGGAGAGGGGGTTAGAGGGTGAGGTAAAACAAAACTTTTTTCTTAATATTTTGATTACATTTTTTCAAATTTAAGGATTGAAGTAAAAAACAAATAATTATACACTTTCCCCCTCTCCAAAGGAGAGGGGGTTAGGGGGTGAGGTAAAAATAAAAAACAACCCCTCTAAATAATTATCTTTAAGTCAAGAATAAAATTTACAGAGGGCGAGGTAAAACAAACACCATGAAAAAAACCATCTTATTAACCACCATTTGTATCCTTTTATGGAATTGTCAATCCAAAAAAAACATTACCGAACAAGCACCTTTTGATTGGAAAGCAGCCAATGTGTATTTTTTACTCACCGATCGCTTTGCAAACGGAGACCCTAGCAATGACAACCTCATCAAAAGGGATTTGCCAACAGGGGTTTTACGTGGTTTTATGGGAGGAGATTTAAAAGGCATCACCCAAAAAATAGAAGAAGGCTATTTTACCAACTTAGGCATCAATGCCATTTGGATGACTCCGATTGTAGAACAAATTCACGGTGCAGTGGATGAAGGCACCGGAAACACCTATGGCTTTCATGGCTATTGGACCAAAGATTGGACAGCCATTGACCCTAGTTATGGCACCAAAGCCGATTTAAAAGAATTGTTAGAAAAAGCCCATGCCAAAGGCATTCGAATTGTATTAGATGCAGTAATCAACCACACTGGTCCGGTTACCGAATTAGATCCGGTGTACCCAGATAGTTGGGTTAGAACCAAACCTAAATGTACTTACGACACGTATAAAAATTATATCGATTGTACGTTAGTAGAAAATCTTCCCGACATCAAAACCGAATGCAATGAAGCAGTAGAATTGCCACCAATGTTAGTGGAAAAGTGGAAAAAAGAAGGCAGATATGAAGAGGAAGTAAGAGAATTAGATGCTTTTTTTGCCAAAACCGGTTATCCAAGAGCACCAAAATACTACATTATGAAATGGTTGGCAGATTACATCACCGACTTTGGCATTGTTGGTTACAGAGTGGATACGGTTAAACACACAACCGAAGATGTTTGGGCAGATTTTGCAAAAGTTTGTAAAGATGCTTTTGCAGCTTACAAAGCAGCAAATTCAAAAAAAGTGCTAGACGATAATGACTTCTTTTTGGTTGGAGAAGTATATGGTTATGGTTTGCATGGCAAACAAATCTATGATTTTGGAGATAAAAAAGTGAATTATTTTGAAAATGGATTCGACTTTTTAATCAATTTCGATTTTAAAGGAGATGCCAACAAAGGGTATGAAGAATTGTTTAGCTATTACGATAAAGTTTTGCAAACCGAAATGGGCACTTACTGTGTAATGAATTACTTAACTTCTCATGATGATGGATGGCCTTTTGACAAAAAAAGAGAACGCACTTTTGAAGCAGCTACCAAGTTACTGCTTACACCGGGTGTGGCACAAGTATATTATGGAGATGAAACTGCCAGATCATTAGAAATTGAAGGTACGCAAGGAGATGCTACGTTACGAAGTTTTATGAATTGGGAAGACGTGCAAAGTAATGCTAAAACCAAAGCTTTGTTAACCCACTACCAAAAATTAGGAAAATTTAGAGCAAACCACCCTGCAGTTGGAGCTGGTAAACACCAAAAAATTAGCAATGCACCTTATACTTTTTCCAGAACTTATCAAAAAGGTGATTTTAAAGATACCATAGTAATTGCTTTAGACGCTCCAAAAGGTGCTAAAACCATCCAAGTAAGTAATGCATTTGCAGAGGGCAGTAAAGTTAGAGATGCGTATTCTGGAATGATTGGAGAAGTAAAAAATGGTAAAGTAGAAATCCATTCTACCGAAACTATCGTGTTGTTAGAAAAAATGTAATTAAAATAGCAAATAGGAATATAATAACATCCTAAATAATCCACACCCTTTTGTGCAAACGAACAAAAATGATTCATGCAGGAAGGGTGTGACTTTGATTAGCAAAAATCTTTTTTATCTCTATTTGCTTTTATCATAAATAATTGTACTTTTGCAACCCCTTAAACTATATCCGTTTGGCATGTGGTTGGGGAATGGAATGTTTAATTTAAAAGAATAATTGTGAACACATTAAGCTACAAAACAGTTTCAGCAAACAAAGCGACTGCTCAAAAAGAGTGGATTGTGGTGGATGCTGCGGGTCACAATTTGGGTCGATTTGCTTCTAAAGTAGCCATGCT
>CAZAHJ010000013.1:10467-35437 GCA_964485115.1 uncultured Flavobacterium sp. | reverse complement strand
TATTAATAAACAATCAAAAATCAATTTGCAAAGGCCAAATAACTTCATAGTTAATAAATGATATAGCACCTCTTTAAACAAAGTATCGATACATTTTAAGTAAAATTGTAACCACGAATGGTTTAGATTAATTTTTTTTATAAATAAAATTAATTCATTTGTTTAACATATATAAAAACACTATTTTTGCACCCAATTTTTAACAAATTAAATCGTTATTTATGAACAATTATGAAACTGTTTTCATTTTGAATCCCGTTTTATCTGAACAACAGGTAAAGGAAACAGTAAGCAAATTTGAAGATTTTCTTACCACAAAGGGTTGCAAAATGGTTGCCAAAGAGGATTGGGGCTTAAAAAAATTAGCTTACGAAATCCAACACAAGAAAAGTGGTTTTTATCACTTGTTTCAATTCGAAGCAAGTCCGGAAATTATTATCGGATTTGAAACCGAATTCAGAAGAGATGAACGTGTAATGCGTTTCTTAACTGTAAGCTTAGACAAGCACGCAGTTTCATGGGCTGAAAGAAGAAGAGAAAAATTGAAACAAAAAGCTTAAGAATTATGTCAACATTAGAGCAATCAGCAAAAGGAAAAAAAGAAGGAGATATCCGTTATTTAACTCCTTTAAACATCGACACTAACAAACAAAAAAAATATTGTCGTTTTAAAAAATCCGGAATCAAGTATGTGGATTATAAAGATCCAGATTTCTTGTTAAAGTTCGTAAACGAGCAAGGTAAGATTTTACCTCGTCGTTTAACCGGTACATCTTTGAAATACCAAAGAAAAGTAGCGGTAGCTATTAAAAGAGCGAGACACTTGGCTTTGATGACTTATGTAGCGGATTTATTAAAATAATAAAGGACTTTAATTATGGAATTGATTTTAAAACAAGACGTTCAAAACTTAGGTTTTAAGGACGATATCGTAAAAGTAAAACCAGGATACGGAAGAAACTTCTTGATTCCACAAGGTTTTGCAGTTTTGGCTACTCCTTCTTCAAAGAAAGTGTTGGCTGAAAACTTAAAACAAAGAGCTCACAAAGAACAAAAAGCTGTTAATGATGCGAAAGCTGTTGCAGAACAAATCAAACAATTAACCATCAAAATTTCTGCAAAAGCAGGTGGTGAAAAATTATTTGGTTCTATCAACAATGCAGATATCGTGGAGCAATTAGCTACTAACGGAATTGACATCGACAAAAAGTTTGTTACTTGTAGTACTGTAAAAAGAGTTGGTAAATTTACCGCTTCTATTCGATTACATAGAGAGGTAATTGTAGAATTGCCATTCGAAGTTGTAGCAGAAGTATAGTATAACTTACTTAAAATACAAAAACCTTCTTACCTTTGTGTAAGAAGGTTTTTTTTATGGCTTTATTTGTTAAGATATATCCCGATAATCCCAACCCTAAAGAAATTCAAAGGGTAGTGGAAGTGCTTAAAAAAGGTGGTGTGATTATTTATCCAACCGATACCGTGTATGGTTTTGGTTGCGACATTACCAACTCAAAGGCATTGGAAAAAGTAGCTAAATTAAAAGGTATTAAACTAGAAAAAGCTAATTTGTCTTTTATCTGTCACGACTTAAGTAATATGTCGGACTATGTAAAGCAAATAGAAACTTCTACTTTTAAAATCCTAAAAAGATTGCTTCCTGGGCCATATACCTTTATTTTGCCGGGCAACAACCAATTGCCAAAAGAGTTTAAAAAGAAAAAAACAGTTGGTATTCGTGTTCCAGATAACAATATCATACGAGAAATTGTCAAAGTTTTAGGAAATCCTATTGTTTCCACTTCTATTCATGATGAGGATGAAATTGTAGAATACTCCACCGATCCTGAATTAATTTTTGAAAAGTGGCAAAATCAAGTAGATTTAATAATTAATGGGGGATATGGAAACAATGTGCCATCTACCATTGTTGATTTGTCTGAATCTATTCCTGTAATTATGAGAGAAGGAAAAGGCTCCACAGAAATGTTTACTACTGATTGGTGATTTACTGGAATATCCTTGAGGATTTTCCTTCTAAAATATGTACTTTCGTTTTCAATATTTTTATTATTTATGTCTGCCAACACTTTCGGAGAACTTTTTGCTTTAACTACTTTTGGTGAATCACATGGACCTGCCATTGGTGGTGTGATTGATGGTTGTCCACCTAATATTTCTTTAGATTTAAAGGAAATCCAACGTCAATTAGATCGAAGAAAACCTGGACAGTCTAAAATTGTAACACAAAGAAAAGAGTCGGATACTGTAGAGTTTTTATCCGGAATGGTACATGGGGTTACTACGGGTGCTCCAATTGGATTTATTATTAGAAACGAAAATCAAAAGAGTACAGATTACGAACACTTACAAGAGGCCTTTCGTCCAAATCATGCAGATTTTACCTATCAAAATAAGTATGGCATTAGAGATGTTTCCGGAGGAGGAAGAAGCTCGGCAAGAGAAACTGCTTGCAGGGTTGTGGCTGGAGCCATAGCAAAGCAAGTATTGAAAGATATTTCTATTCATGCATTTGTATCACAAGTTGGAACGATAGCTTTGGAAAAGCCTTATCAAGAATTAGAATTTGATCAAATTGAAGAAAATTTGGTTCGTTGTCCGGATATAGAAACGGCAATTCGAATGGAACAATACATCCAAGAGATAAAAAAACAAGGCGATACTGTTGGAGGAGTCATTACTTGTGTGGTTAAAAATGTTCCGGTAGGATTAGGAGAGCCTATCTACCAAAAATTACATGCCCAATTAGCCAATGCCATGATGAGTATCAATGCCGTAAAAGGTTTTGAATATGGAGATGGATTTGCCTCTGCTACCAAAAAAGGGAGTGAGCACAACGATTTATTTTTAGCAGATGGCACTACCAAAACCAACCACTCTGGTGGCATACAAGGTGGCATTAGCAATGGAATGGATATTTATTTTCGAGTAGCTTTTAAACCTGTTGCTACCATTTTACAAAAACAGACTAGTATTAACCAATCTGGTGAAGAAATTATTTTAGAAGGCAAAGGTCGACATGATCCTTGCGTTGTTCCAAGAGCGGTACCAATTGTTGAAGCTATGACAGCCATAGTGATGCTTGATGCATCTCTTTGGAATAAAATCTATTAGAAAACAACATTAATTAATCAAATTCATGAAAAAAATTTCGTTGCCTACCCAAATCATTCTTGCCATGATTTTAGGTTTATTCATTGGTTTCTTATTTAAAAATTTTGAACTTAAATGGGTAGTAGCCGACTGGATTGCACCTTTTGGGAAGATATTTATCAATTTGCTTAAAATGATAGCAGTTCCGTTAATTGTGGTTTCTATTATTGTTGGTTTGGCAGATTTAAAAGATATTGCAAAGGTTTCTGCCTTAGGTAAAAAGACGATTGGGTTGTATTTTTTAACCACATTTTCGGCAGTAACAATTGGTTTGGTTTTGGCAAATGTGATTCAACCGGGCAATTTTATCAATGAAGAGTCAAGAGTTGCCTTATTAGAAAGTTTTTCTAAGGATGCTAACCAAAAAATTGAACTAGCCACCCAAACAAAACAAAGTGGTCCATTACAGCTATTAGTAGATATTGTTCCGGATAATTTTTTTGGTGCTTTAACCGATAATTCTAAAATGTTACAGGTAATTTTATTTGTCATTTTAATAGGTATCGGAATTATTTCTGTAAAAGAAGAAAAAGTAAGAGTAGTGGTTGATTTTTTTAAAGGCTTGAACGAAATTATCATGAAAATTATTGATATCATCATGCTAGCAGCACCCATAGGAGTTTTTGCATTAATGGCTAGTTTGATGGTAGAAATCCCAGATTATTCCACCTTAAGTGCATTGCTAGTATATGCTTTTACAGTAGTATTAGGTTTGGCAATTTTGGTTTTTATTTTTTACCCTTTATTGATAAAATTTTTAGGAAAGACCTCTCCAAAAAGAGTGTTTCAAAATATTTTACCAGCCCAATTATTGGCTTTTAGTACCAGTAGTAGTGCTGCAACTTTGCCTGTTACCATGGAAAGGGTAGTGGATCATGTTGGCGTGGATGAAGAGATAGCTAGTTTTGTATTGCCTTTAGGAGCAACAGTAAACATGGATGGAACTAGTTTATATCAAGCCGTAGCAGCCATATTTATTGCTCAAGCAATGGGATTGAGTTTAGATTTATCTACCCAATTGATGATTATATTAACTGCAACTTTGGCTTCTATAGGTTCGGCTGCTGTCCCTAGTGCTGGAATGGTAATGTTGGTAATTGTTTTGGGTCAGGCTGGTATTCCGGAAGCAGGTTTGGCTTTAATTTTTGCTATTGACCGTCCGTTAGATATGTGTAGAACTGTAGTAAATGTTACTAGTGATATTACTGTTGCCACCATTGTAGCAAGTAGAGAAGATAAATTACATTCTTCTAAGAAATAATTCTTATAAAGTAAACCATAAGAACAGAAAAACGAATAATTTTGTTCTTAAAATGTATTCTAATTTGAATTACAAACTATAAATAGTTTACCTAATAAAAGTTAATTATTAAAAATTAATGGTATTAATATTTAAAAATAAGGCACTTTTAAATTAATTTTGAATATAGTTTTTCTATAAGAACGAAAAACTATCAATATAATAACCATAAAAAAACTGCCTATAAAAGGCAGTTTTTTGTTTAAATATGTTTGAGTTTTAGTTCAAATCAAAACGGTCAGCATTCATAATTTTACCCCAAACTTTTACAAAATCAGAAACCATTTTATGTTTGTTGTCATCCTGAGCATAAAACTCTGCGTAAGCTCTTAAAATTGAGTTAGATCCAAAAACCAAGTCTACTCTAGTTGCAGTCCATTTGATAGTTCCGGTTTTTCTGTCCACAATATGGTATAGATTTTCACCTGCTGGTTTCCAAGAATAATTCATATCCGTTAAGTTTACGAAAAAGTCGTTGCTCAAAATACCTTCTTTATCTGTAAATACTCCGTGTTTGGTTCCACTATAATTGGTGCCTAACACTCGCATACCTCCTATTAATACCGTCATTTCTTTGGCAGTTAATCCCAAAAGTTGGGATTTATCTAACATCATTTCTTCAGGAGATACTGCATAATCTTTTTTCAACCAGTTACGGAAAGCATCGTGTAATGGCTCTAATACTGCAAATGAATCCACATCGGTCATCTCTTGGGTTGCATCTCCACGACCAGAAGTAAATGTTACTGAGATGTTAAAACCACCATCTTTGGCAGCTTGTTCCACCGCAGCAGTTCCACCTAACACAATTAAGTCGGCCATGCTAACTTTTTTACTTAAACTTAATTGGATGCCTTGTAAAACCGACAATACTTTTTGCAAACGTTGTGGTTCATTGCCTTCCCATTGGTTTTGTGGTGCTAAACGGATTCTAGCCCCATTTGCTCCACCTCTATAATCAGAGCCTCTAAAAGTACGAGCACTATCCCAAGCAGTATTGATTAATTCGGCTCTACTTAATCCTGAGTTGAGTAATTTCGATTTCAAATCAGCAATTTCTGCTTCTGATAAAGTATAATCAACGGTTGGAATCGGGTCTTGCCAAATCAAATCTTCTGTAGGCACATCTGCCCCCAAATATCTACTTTTTGGCCCTAAATCTCTGTGGGTTAATTTAAACCATGCTCTAGCAAAAACATCATCAAAATAAGCAGGATCTTTGTAAAATCTTTCCGAAATTTCTCTGTAGATAGGATCTACCTTCATAGCCATATCTGCATCTGTCATGATTGGATTCACTCGCTTAGATGGATCGTGTGCATCGATTGGTTTGTCTTCTTCTTTGATATTAATAGGTTCCCATTGCCATGCTCCAGCAGGACTTTTCTTCAATTCCCATTCATACGTAAATAATAAATAGAAATAGCCATTATCCCATTTGGTAGGGTTGGTTGTCCAAGAACCTTCTAAACCACTTGTTACGGTATCTCCTGCATTCCCATTTCCTTTAGGATTGTGCCAACCTAATCCTTGCTCGTGAATTGCACCACCTTCAGGGTTTTCTCCTAATAAAGAAGCATCACCATTACCGTGGGCTTTTCCAACGGTGTGTCCGCCTGCTGTTAATGCTACAGTTTCTTCATCATTCATGGCCATTCTAGCAAAGGTAGTTCGCACGTCTTGAGCAGTTCTTAACGGATCGGGTTTTCCTCCAACACCTTCCGGATTCACATAAATTAATCCCATTTGTACTGCTGCTAATGGGTTTTCTAAGGAATTGCTATCATTTTCATCTGTATAGCGGTTTTTATCTAACCATTCTTTTTCTGAACCCCAATAAATATCTTTTTCAGGGTGCCAAATATCTTCTCTTCCTCCTGCAAATCCAAAAGTTTTGAATCCCATCGACTCATATGCCATGTTTCCAGCTAAAATAAATAAATCAGCCCATGACAAGGCATTTCCATATTTCTTTTTAATAGGCCATAACAATCTACGAGCTTTGTCTAAGTTGGTGTTGTCTGGCCAGCTATTCAAAGGAGCAAAACGCAAATTTCCATTATTTCCACCGCCTCTTCCATCTGCTACACGGTATGTACCTGCGGCATGCCAAGCCATTCGTATCATCAATCCTCCATAATGTCCCCAATCAGCAGGCCACCAATCTTGGCTAGTTGTCATTAAATTTTTTAAATCAGTTTTAACTGCTTCTAAATCTAATTTTTTAAATGCCTCAGCATAATTAAAATCTTCTTCATTAGGATTGGTTTTGGAGTCTTGCTGATGCAAAATATCTAAATTAAGTGATTTTGGCCACCATTCTGCCACACTATTCTCAATTTTGGTGTTTGCTCCTTGATGGAACGGACATTTACTTGTACTCATAATAGTTATTAATTTAAGTGTTGTTACTATAGAAATTTTAAATTGGAATATGTCCAAATATAAACCATTAAATTAAGTAAAAACAAAACTAAAATCCTATTTGTTTATCAAAGTATAAGGAAAATTAATGAAACACTATAATATCCCAGTTGCCAAAAGAAACGAAAGAAGCATCAGCATCCAAGTAATGCGATATTGAAGAGTAGTTATAGTAACTTTTTTTAACCAATAGTTCCCCAACCAAGATCCTAAAATTCCGGAGATAGTAGCAGTTAATAGAAGTAATTGGTGAGTTTGCCAGTCTATTTTTTGAATTTGTTGGCTATACACGCCTAAACGAGTAAAATCTACTAAGGTAGAAATCACAACAGTGGTTCCAACAAACATCTCTTTACTCAAACCACTTTTAATTAAAAAGGCACTTCTAAAAGCACCTTGATTTCCAGATAAACCACCAAAAAAACCACTCAAAATTCCTCCTACAGGCATCCACTTTTCTGGAAATGCAAGCGATTGAAATTTTGGAATTAAATCTAAGGATGCAAAAAATAAGAGCAACAAACCAATGATTAGTTTGATTGGAGTTATCTCAAAACTTTTTCCAAACAATTGGTAGGTATAAAATACAGGTAAGTCAGTCCATCGCAATAACAACCAAGAACCTATCATTGCTGCTATTATTGCAGGTACTCCAAAATTTAGGATGATGTTAAAAGAAGCTTTTTTTCCTACCAAAGCCCATTTAAACAAATTATTAAATAAATGCACTAGAGCTGTTAATCCAATAGCGATATCTACAGGGAAGAATAACATCATAAAAGGGGTTAACACTGTCCCCAAACCAAACCCTGAAAAGAAAGTCAGCAAACAAATAATAAATGTAACAATACTTATGGTTAGTATTTCCATAATTATTTATCTCAAAGTTTTTATTTTTATCCTTAATGCTGCAACGAGTAAAGTTACAAACGGACTCAAATAATTGAAAAAGGCGTAGGGTAAATATGCCATGGTATCCACATTCAAAACTCCTGCTTGGTAGGCACCGCAAGTATTCCAAGGAATTAATACAGAGGTTACCGTTCCAGAATCTTCTAAAGTTCGTGATAAATTTTCAGGTGCTAAATTTTGATCTTCATAGGCTTTGGCAAACATTTTACCAGGAACTACTATTGCCAAATACTGGTCAGATGCAGTTATGTTTAAGGCCAAACAACTAGCTACGGTACTAGCAAATAATCCAAAAGCAGTGTGAAATAATTTCAATAAAGCAGCTGTAATCGTAGCCAATGCACCTATAGCCTCCATAATTCCACCAAATACCATGGCACATAATATCAAGAAAATAGTTCCTAACATGCCACTCATTCCTTTGGCTGTAAATAAATCAGCTAAAATCTCGTTTTCTGTTGCAATTTTGGTTTGCACAGTAATTGCTTTCATCACGCCTCTATAAGCTTCAATAAAGTTTAACTCCGTAACACCTGCCACTTGTGCAACAATTTGGGGTTGGAAAATAAGTGCAAAAACAGCACCCATTAAAGTGCCTACTAACAAAGCAATTAATGGTTCTGTTTTTCTTACAATCATAAATATTACCAATAAAGGCACTACAAATAAAATTGGAGTAATGTGAAATTGTTGTGAGATATCTGACAAAGTTTGGGCAGCATTACTGGAACCATTGGTGTTAAGTTGCAAACCAATAATAAAAAATAAAATGATGGTAATTACAATAGTCGGAACTGTAGTAATGGTCATGTAACGAATGTGGGTAAACAAATCGGTACCTGCCATAGCTGGAGCCAAGTTGGTTGTATCGGATAAGGGAGAAAGTTTATCTCCAAAATAAGCCCCAGATACTACGGCTCCAGCCACCATCCCTAAAGGTATTTGTAGTGTATTTCCAATTCCGATCAATGCAATACCAACCGTTGCAGAGGTTGTCCATGAACTACCGGTAGCAATAGAAATCAACGAACAAATTACCACACAAGCTGGTAAAAAAATAGTTGGATTCAAAATATCTAATCCATAATAAACCATAGCAGGAATAATGCCGCTTATCAACCATGTCCCGGATAATGCACCAACAAACAATAAAATCAACAAAGCAGCTGAGGTGGATTTGATATTTTTACCTACTTCCTCCATCATGGCTGCATAGGATACTTTATTTCGAAATCCAACGATGGCTGCAACTGCTCCAGAAAGAATTAAAATAAATTGGTTGGTTCCTGATAAAGCATCGTCTCCAAACCCTTTTACCACATTAAAACTCAACATTGCTACCAAAAAGAAAACCGGAATTAAAGCTTCCCAAATACCTAACATTTGGTTTTCAATAATTGGTTCTTCAGTAGGGTCGGAAGGGTGTATATCTTGACTTTTCATAACTATACTTCAATTGAAACCGCAATTTATAACTATTTTTATTTTTTTGAATCCCTAATCAAATAAAATAACGTTTTGTGAAATTTTTGGTTTTGCAAAATAGTCCTGTTAATATCTCTTGCAATTCCTTTTGAAAAGTTTCTAATCAACATATTGCAATTACTTGTGTTTTCTACTATATTAGCCAAAATTACCCAAAAATATGTCGGATCAAATTCAATATAACGAAGATAACATACGCTCTCTTGATTGGAAAGAACACATCAGAATGCGTCCGGGGATGTATATCGGGAAGCTTGGGGATGGTTCCTCACCTGATGATGGTATTTACATATTATTGAAAGAAGTCTTAGACAACTGCATCGATGAGTTTGTGATGGGAGCTGGTAAGACTATTGAAGTTACTTTAAAAGACAAATTGGTGACTGTTAGAGATTACGGGAGAGGCATTCCGTTAGGAAAAGTAGTTGATGTGGTTTCTAAAATGAATACCGGTGGAAAATACGACTCTAAAGCATTCAAAAAATCGGTGGGATTAAATGGGGTAGGAACCAAGGCAGTAAATGCATTATCCACTTTTTTTAGAGTAGAATCTGTAAGAGACAACAAACAAAAAGCAGCTGAGTTTAGTGCAGGTGATTTGGTTTTAGAAGAAACTGAACAAGAATCCACCAAACGCAGAGGAACCAAAGTTGCTTTTATTGCAGATGAGACGATTTTTAAGAACTACAAATATCGTCAGGAATACATCGTTAAGATGCTTAAAAACTATTGCTATCTTAACACTGGGTTGACCATTTATTACAACGGAGAAAAATTTATTTCTGAAAACGGATTGAAAGATTTGTTGGAAGAAAATATTTCGGAAGAAGACATGGTATATCCAATCGTTCATTTGATTGGAGACGATATTGAAATGGCATTGACCCATAGCAAAACCCAATATTCTGAAGAGTATTATTCGTTTGTGAACGGGCAAAACACCACCCAAGGAGGCACCCATTTGAATGCCTTTAGAGAAGCAGTTGTAAAAACCATTCGTGATTTTTACAACAAAAGCTTTGAAGCCTCAGATGTGCGAAAATCCATTGTTTCTGCCATTTCTGTAAAAGTAGAAGAACCTGTTTTTGAATCGCAAACCAAAACCAAATTAGGCTCTACAGATATTGGGCCACAAGGTCCATCTGTAAGAAGCTTTATAGGAGATTTTATTGGAAAGCAACTTGACAATTTTTTACATAAAAATCCGGAAGTTGCAGATGCCTTGTTACGAAAAATATTACAAGCTGAAAGAGAGCGAAAAGAATTATCAGGAATAAGAAAACTAGCTAAAGAGCGTGCCAAAAAAGCCAGTTTGCACAACAAAAAATTACGCGATTGTCGTGTTCATTTAACCGATGCCAAAAACGATCGTTGTTTGGAAAGTACCTTGTTTATTACCGAAGGGGATTCCGCTTCGGGTTCCATTACCAAGTCAAGAGATGTCAATACCCAAGCGGTTTTTAGCTTGCGAGGAAAGCCCTTGAATTCGTATGGTATGACCAAAAAAATTGTCTACGAAAACGAAGAGTTTAATTTATTACAAGCTGCTTTAGACATTGAAGAAGATATTGGCAATCTACGTTACAACAACATTGTAATTGCTACCGATGCCGATGTGGATGGGATGCACATTCGGTTGCTTTTGATTACTTTCTTTTTGCAATTTTTCCCGGAATTAATCAAAGAAGGACATTTGTTTATTTTACAAACTCCTTTGTTTAGGGTTCGTAACAAAAAAGAAACCATTTATTGTTATTCTGAAGACAAACGTAAAGCTGCGATTGAAAAGCTAAAACCTAAGCCGGAAATTACCCGATTTAAAGGTTTGGGAGAAATTTCTCCGGATGAATTCAAGCATTTTATTGGGCAAGATATGCGTTTAGACCCAGTGATGTTAGACAAAGCGATGAGTATTGAAAAGCTTCTTGAATTTTACATGGGAAAAAATACTCCGGAACGACAAGAATTTATCATTGACAATTTAAAAGTGGAATTAGATGTGGTGGAGTAATATCAAATTAAACACTCTAAATGAAACTTACAATTCAAACAACTATAATAGCTTAGTCTGATTAAAAATGATAGAAGACAACACCAACATACCAGCAGATGATTATTTGGAGTTTGTACCTGAAAACCAAGAAAATTTGGAGCAAACGGATACAATTACCAAAGTCACCGGTTTATACAAAGATTGGTTTTTAGATTACGCATCGTATGTTATTTTAGAACGTGCTGTTCCAGCTATAGAAGATGGTTTTAAACCTGTGCAACGCAGAATCATGCACTCTATGAAAGAGTTGGATGACGGTAGGTACAACAAAGTTGCAAATATTGTTGGGCATACCATGCAATACCATCCGCACGGTGATGCAAGTATTGCAGATGCTATGGTACAAATCGGACAAAAAGATTTGTTAATTGACACCCAAGGAAACTGGGGAAATATTTTAACTGGTGATGGTGCAGCTGCTTCTCGTTACATCGAAGCCAGAATCAGCAAGTTTGGTTTGGAAGTATTGTATTCTCCAAAAATTACCGAATGGCAATTATCTTATGATGGCAGAAGAAACGAACCTATCAACCTTCCGGTAAAATTCCCACTATTATTGGCCCAAGGAGCTGAAGGGATTGCGGTAGGATTAAGCACCAAAGTATTGCCTCATAACTTTTTAGAATTGATAGATGCTTCTATCAAAATTCTTAAAAACAAACCTTTTACATTATATCCTGATTTTCCAACGGCAGGAATTGCAGATGTTTCCAATTACAACGATGGCATGCGTGGCGGAAGGGTGCGTGTAAGGGCAAAAATTTCGCAATTAGACAAGCAAACCTTGGTAATTACCCAAATTCCTTTTTCAACCAATACTTCAAGTTTGATTGATAGTATATTGAAAGCCAATGAAAAAGGAAAAATTAAAATCAAAAAAATAGAAGACAATACTGCTGCAGAAGTAGAAATATTAATTCATCTTCCGCCTGGTGTTTCTCCAGATAAAACCATTGATGCCTTGTATGCATTCACTGCATGCGAAACTTCATTAGCACCTTTAGGATGTGTGATTGAAGACAACAAACCTCGATTTGTTGGAGTTTCAGATATGCTAAAAATTTCTACTGCCAGAACAGTGGATTTGCTTCGCCAAGAATTAGAAATCGAGTTGAATGAATTGCAGGAGAAATGGCACTTTTTGTCTTTAGAACGCATCTTTATCGAAAACAGAATTTACCGCGATATTGAAGAAGAAGAAACTTGGGAAGGTGTAATTCGTGCTATTGATGATGGCTTAAAGCCTCACATCAAACATTTAAAACGTGCAGTAATTGAAGAGGACATTGTTCGTTTGACAGAAATAAAAATCAAAAGAATTTCTAAATTCGATATTGACAAAGCCCAACAAAATATCGAAGCTCTGGAAGGGGAGATAGAGCAAGTGAAATTTCACTTAGAGCATATTATTGACTTTGCCATCAATTATTTTCAAAATTTAAAAGAAAAATATGGCAAAGGCAGAGAGCGTCAAACCGAATTAAGAAGTTTTGATACCATCGAAGCTACGAAAGTGGTGTTGCGTAACACCAAACTTTACGTGAATCGTGAAGAAGGTTTTATGGGAACCGGGCTTAAAAAAGACGAGTATGTGGCAGATTGCTCGGATATTGATGATGTGATTGTGTTTTTACGAGATGGAAAAATGATGGTTACCAAAGTAGATGACAAAAAGTTTATTGGAAAAGACATCATTCACATTGCGGTATTTGACAAAAGCGATAATCGTACGGTGTACAACATGATTTATCGCGATGGCAAAAACGGAGCATCTTTCATCAAACGATTCAACGTAACAGGGATAACTCGCGATAAATTTTACGATTTAACCCAAGTAAAGCCTGGTTCACAAACTTTGTATTTCTCAGCTAACCCGAATGGAGAAGCCGAAGTTGTCACCATTTTATTGCGTCAGGTAGGAAGCATCAAAAAATTAAAATGGGATGTGGACTTTGCAGATATTGCAATCAAAGGCAGAAGTGCTCGTGGCAATACGGTTACGAAATATGCTGTTAAAAAGATTGAATTAAAAGAAAAAGGAATTTCTACGTTAAGGCCTCGTAAAATATGGTTTGACGAAACCGTTCAACGTTTGAATGTGGATGGAAGAGGAGAACTTTTGGGTGAGTTTAAACCAAATGACCGTTTATTGGTTATTCATCAATCCGGAAAACTAAAAACAGTCATACCAGAATTAACACTTCATTTTGAAGAGGACATGATTGTTTTAGAAAAATGGATTCCGAATAAACCAATTAGTTGTATTTATTTTGATGGAGAAAAAGAGCGATTTTATGTAAAACGTTTTGTGGTTGAAAACGAAAACAAAGAAGAAGTTTTTATTACCGATCACCCAAAATCATATTTAGAACAAGTGTTCACTGATTGGAAACCTGTTGCAGAAGTCATTTTTGCCAAAATAAAAGGTACTTCAAAAGATCCGCAAACAATTATATTAGAAGAATTTATTGCAGTAAAAGGAATTAAAGCTTTAGGAAACCAATTAACAACCGATAAAGTAAAACAAATCAATCGTTTAGAAGCGATTCCATTTGAACCTCCATTGACAAATGAACCTGAAGATATGGAGGTGAATGAAGAAGAAAATCTAACGGAAGAAATAACAGAATTTCCAACGGAAGAAGACGGACAAATTACCTTGTTTTAATGAGCCAAACTTTGCCAACATACCAATTAATTGAACTTCCGGTAGTAAAAGAACCACGAGGAAATTTAGCTGTCATTGAAAAGGAGGTGATTCCTTTTGTCATTCAAAGAGTATACTTTTTATACGATGTGCCAAGTGGTTCAGAAAGGGGAGGGCATGCCCATAAAACCCTTCAGCAATTATTAATTGCTACTTCAGGTAGTTTTGATGTGGTTTTACATGATGGAAAACAGGAAACCATTGTTACTTTGAATCGTCCGAATGTTGGATTATTGATTGTACCTGGAACTTGGCGAGAAATTAAAAATTTTTCTTCCGGTTCGGTTTGTTTAGTAGTGGCTTCTGAAGTGTATGAAGAAGAAGACTATATCCGTGATTTTGATTTGTTTTTGCAATACAAACAGTAGGATTCATGGATATTCTCATCAAATCTTTTAACCGACCATATTATTTAGACAGATGTTTGCAGTCTGTATTTCAATATGTAACCGGTTACCAAAAGATTATTTTGTTAGAGGATGGTACACCAGAAATTTTTCTAAAAAAAATTCGAGAAAAATATCCATCTATTCAAATAGAATACTCCAGAGCATATTCCATTAAATCAGAAGCAGCCATTCAAGGATTGACTTCTTCCAATAAAGATATTCCAGTTCCTTTGTGGGTAAAAGGTGCTCAACAAGCAAGCGATTATTTTGTTTTGTTAGAAGACGATATGTGGTTTACCCAACCTATTGATTTGGATGACATTAACCAAGAAATGCAAAACAATCAAGTGTGGATGACCAAATTGTTTTGGTTGGGTAACCCAAGGTTAGCACAACACAAACAAAAAACACCACTTAAACAAATAGAATTGTTAGAACCTAAATTAACTTCTAAAAAACCAATTTGGTATTACATCAATTACTACCGTTTTCAACGATTACATTGGTGGAAAAAACAGATGGGATGGTACAACGAAAATGATAAACTAGCCTATTATACCATTTATGGAGTTGCCGGAATGGTATTTAAAAAAAAATATTTTTTGCAATTGTGGGATCCTAACCAACATAGAGTGAATGAAAACCAACAATTGCTAAATGCAATTTACGCTTGGAGAGCAAGTAATTACCAAGGCAAGTTTGCCAAAACAAAAGCTGAAGTCATTCAAACCGGCTTTATTTCAGCTGCTACAAATAATGACAAGGAACATTTTAAAAATCAATTAAACATTACTACCTGGAATTTGTTTTTAAACCAACTATGGTTGCAAGATACTTTGGATGTAATGGAACACTTTCCAAAAGATTTTTCAAAAAAGTATATCCAAAAATTGATTTTAGATAATGGAAAACCTTTCCCGGATTGGATCCATTGGCATGAAGAATTTGTAGATATGTATAAAAAAATTGGATGTTTTTCCGAAAAAAAATCAACACTTTCATAACTCATTTATAAATGAGCGAGACTCCCCACCATAAAAGCATTTTAAAGGCAACCGGAATTTTTGGTTTTGCTCAGTTGCTTCAAATGGGAGTTCAAGTAATTACCACCAAAGTAGTGGCAAATATTCTTGGCCCAAGTGGTATTGGCTTGGTTGGAATGTTGCAAAATGTGATGCAACTAATTTTAACTGCTGTAGGGTTTGATTTGCTTAAAGTAGGAACTCGTGAAATTGCACTGAATTCTTCCGAACCTATGAAATACCAAAAAATCACGGAACAACTACTAAGAATTGGTATTCTGGTTGGTTTTTTAGGTGCAATGGTTTCCATAGCTTTTGCTCAATTTTGGAGTCAGTTTTTTTTTGATACCAAAGCATATACTCCGTGGTTTTACTATTTTTCTATTTACTTTTTTGCATGGGGACTCACACAAGGTAGAATTGCTTTGCTACAAGGGTTACGAAAAGTAAGAGTTTATGCAACTTTTCAAGTAGTTCAAGTAGTTATGCTTTCTGTTTTGAGCATTCTACTGTATTACAATTTTGGTTTGCAAGCAATTTGGATGGTCATCTTAGCAGGTGCATTGGTACCTATGATTTTGGTATGGTATTTTACTAGGGAAGAGAAATTATATTGGAGTTGGAACTTTTTACATCTTTCCCAAACCTATCAAAATAATCGATCAATCATTCATTTAGGATTGTTGTTATCTGTCAATGCAATCATAGGGCAACTTTGCTTTTTAGGTATCCGAAGTTTTTTACAACACCAAGATAATTTTGCATTGGTTGGGTATTACGAGGTAAGTCAAGCATTGTTGGTAAAATACATGGGAATGTTGTTTGTAGCAATGTCGTATGATTTTTACCCCAAACTGACTTCTTATATCACAGAACCAAAAAAAGCAAATAAACTCATGGAGCATCAAATAGAAATTGCTATGTATTTATTGGCTCCTGCCATAGCTGTATTTTATATTATAGGGGAGTATTTGGTTCCATGCTTATACTCAAATGACTTTTTACCAGCATTAGAAATTTTACAATTTGGTTGGTTGGTATTGCTATTAAAAGCTTTTACTTTTCCTGTCGGATTTTACGCTTTGGCCAAAGGAGACAAAAAAACATTCTTTTGGCAAGAATTGTTAGGTGATTTAGGCAACTTGATAGCAAGCATAGTCGGTTATACTTATTTTGGTTTAATCGGAATAGGATTAGGGTGGGTTATTAGCTATTTATTGTATGGAATAATTATTTATATTATACTTTACAAAAAGTATTCTTTTAAACTTAATTACAATGTGTTAGTAAAATACTTTATGTTGATTTTCGCTGTTTTAGCATTAGGTTTTTTACATTATTGGAACCAATCGCAGTGGTTAAAATGGATACTTATGTTTACAATTGTAACTTTTAGTTTACGAAAGTTAATTGTTGTTTGGAACCGTTAATCAGCTAATTAAACTCTTTTGAATACGATAAATGAGCTGTTGATAATATATCCAAAGAATCCAATTCCATTTGAATTTACTTTGCTCGTGCTTCACTCTTTTTAATAAAGCACGATTCCATAATTGGTTGGATTGATTTTCAAAAAACGCCTTTTTTAATATATTTAAAGTGCACCAATTAATATGAAATGCTTTGAAGTGAAAAGGATGGTAAAAATAGCTTTCCAACGATTTTTTATGTACTATTCTTTTTACAATGAATTCCGGAGTATAATCAACTTCAAATAACCTAGTTGCTCTGATCCAAAAATCTAAATCTTCGAACATCAAACTCTCGTCATACCCATTTAAAATTTGGTAAACTTCTTTTTTATATAATGCTGATACGGTACACAACTCAAAATATGCTCCCTGCATTGCTTCTGTAATTTTTCCGGTAGGAGGAACTTGGTTTTTGGGTAGATAATCTTTGATCAAAGTATGGTCTTCTTTAATGAATTGGGCATTACCGAAAACAATCCCACAATGTTGATACGTAGAATTCTGAAAAGCTTCCACCAAATGTTGAATGGCTTTAGGAAACAATATATCATCTGCTGCCAAATCCATAATGTAATCTCCATCTGCTTGAAGAAGTGCTTGGTTAAAACTTTTATTTAACCCTAAATTTCTTTGGTTTCTCCAATATTTTAAATTCGGTAAGGTATTCTGCTTTAACCAATATACCATTTTTTGAAAAGAAGTGTCTGTAGAGCAATCATCAACTAAAATAAGTTGGATATTGGAATACTCTTGCTTTGCGATAGAATCTAAACAGTTCTTTACATATTTCTGGTGGTTATAAGAAGTACAAATGATGGTAACTAATGGTAATGGATTCTGCATGAAAAATGTATATTTACGTAAAATTACAATTTAATTAATGAAACCTAAAAAGCGTGTCGTTTTTTTAGCATATTCCATGTCGGGTGGAGGTTTGGAAAGTCAAATTGCAACTCTTACCAATGCTTTTTCAAAATTGGAGGAAGTAGATGCCACTTTACTTTTATGGAATAACGAAATAGGTTTCGACACCTCCATTTCTTTGATTAATTTAGAATTACTTTTCCCGGGAAGTTCCATTTGGGTGAAAATAAAAAAGTATTTATTCATTAAAAACTATTTAAAAGAGAAAAAAATTGAGGTTATTATAGATTTGCGACATAAAACCAAACCTTGGTTAGAGGTATTTTTATCTTATTTTTTGTTTACCATACCTACCATAGCAACCATTCACAGCATCGATTTGAAAGCGTATGGTTTTCAAAAAAAAGGTTTGGTGCCATGGATATTCAATCAAAATAAGTATTTGGTATGTGTTTCCAATGGTATTGAGAATCGTATCCGCAATCAATTCCCTCAAATCAAATCTGTTCAAACAATATATAACATAGTTAACGCCTCATTGGTAGATTCAGATATCTTGGTTGATTTACCAGAAAAATACCTAGTGTATGCTGGTAGAATTCACAGTCCGGAAAAACAGGTAAAAGAATTGATCGAATGTTATGCCAAATCTCAAGTTTGCAAGAATGGAATTCATTTGGTGCTTTTGGGATGGGACGGAAGTCAAATGGAATTACACCAATTGGCTGAGAATTTAAAAATATCTCATTTTGTACATTTTTATCCGTTTCAAAAAAATATTGGAGTGTTTTATAAAAGTGCATTATTTACCATATTATGTTCCAAATGGGAAGGTTTTGGTTTAACATTAGTAGAATCTTTACAGTGTGAAACTCCAGTGGTTAGTTTTGATTGTGCCTATGGACCTTCGGAAATTATTATAGATGGCGTGAATGGAATATTGGTTGAAAACCAAAATTTTGATGCTCTTTCAAAAGTAATAATGGAATTGTCAGTGAATGAAGATAGATTAATTCAATTGAAGAAAAATGCTTTAACTAGCATAAAAAAATTTTCAGAAGCAACCATATGCAAGCAATGGATGTTGTTAGTAAACAGATTATGAAACAGAAAAAACTATTATTTGTAATGCCTTTTTTTTATGGCATTGGAGGTGTGGAAAAAGTAATTCAACAGAGGTTGCTTTTTTTAGAACCGTTTTTTCAAATAAAAGTGATAGAATCTAATCCAAATTCAAACATTGAAATTCAAAACGAATTTCCATTTGAAGTCATACGAATCCAAAAAAAAGGCAATAAATTTTCACGTTTTCTTATTTACGTTAAAAAATGTAAAAAAATCATTCAAACGTATCAACCAGATGAAATTATGATATTAGATAATGGCTGGAAAGGTTGGTTGTTCCCTCAATTGATCAAAGGTGTTCCTATTAATTTTGAATTACATGCAGTGCTACCAATACCTAGTAAAAATTTTATAATCTATACTTTTAAAAAATTCTTTTATCAAAAGTTATTAAAAAAGTTTGATCGGGTGTTTTTTATAAATTCACCTATGGCAAACCAGTGGAGGCATTACCAAAAGTCAGTTATTCCGAATGGAATTCAAATGACTAATTATAATTTTAAACCTAAAGAAAACCAATGTATCTTATGGGTTGGAAGAGAGTCGGAAGAAAAAGGATTAGAAAACATGTTGAAAATTTGGAAAGTTTTGGCATCAAAATATCCGGATTGGACTTTAAAACTTTATACTCCTTTTAAAATTCAAAACGATTTATTTTACCAGCTGAACCATAAAATTCGGATGGAAAATATAGTAGGAGAGTCCAATATTTCTTGCATATACGAACATGGTGCTATTTATTGTAATACTTCATTTTCCGAGTCATTCGGAATGAGTATTTTAGAAGCAATGCATTTTGGATTAGCCGTTATTTCATTTGATTGTGATTACGGACCAAGAGAACTAATTGAATCAGAAGTTAATGGAAAACTTATACCTAGATTTGAAGTTTCAGAATACGTCTGTCAATTAGCGTTTTTAATAAATCACCCTGAAAAAAGATTAGAATTTGGAAAAAGAGCTTTTGAAAAAAGTAAACAATACCAAATAATTTCAATCCATAAAAAATGGCTAGAGGTATATCAAAATTAAATTTTTTGACAAGCATACCCCAATCTGAAGCAATTAAAAGCTAATAAACTCGGTTGGCTTCCTGTTAGGTTTTTTTGGAGAGGTTTTTCAAAAAATTTATATGCAAACCGCACCAAATAATACATTTTAGTGGCATGCAAAAAGTGAATTAATCGCAACAACTTGGTATAATTGGCCGGAATTTTTTTGTTTTTGTACAAATACAGTAAGTTATCAGTAGCACCTTTGGTTTTTTGGCAATACACTTCGTTGCTATCAATGTTATCATGAACCACAGGATTATCTATATGATGTAATCGGGCTCCAATTCTTTTTAACTCATAAGAAAACAAAGTATCGTCATGACCATATTTTTGAAAACTAGCATCAAACTTTACTTGTTCAAAAATGCTTTTTCTAATAAGTGTATTATTAAATAAAAATGATTCGTATGGTTTTTTCATTCTATTATCCAATGGATTATCCTCCATAAACTTGCCATATTTCCAACGGAGTTTTTGCTGATCGGAGGGACAAACTTCTGGATGTTTTCTGCCACCGTAAACCCCATCTAAGTCTTCTTGAATAGAATTTAAGTAGTTTTGGATAAAATTTTCATTCGGAATGACACAATCTCCATCTAAAATCAACAACCAAGGATATTTGGCTTTTTGGGCCAATAAGTTCTTATTTTCTCTGTAACCTACATTTTTAGGTAATACAAAAAATTGAGCATATTTTAATTGATTAATTACTTCATTCTCTAGGTTATGAACGGACTCTGATGCATCATCTTGGGTAAGAATTTCAAAGTCAATATTAGCTGCTTCGCATTGTTGATGAAGTTGTTGCACCAAAGGATAAAGGTTGTAATGATAAATAGTTATTAAAACCGAAAGCATTTTAAACGGTTTTTTGTACCACTTCAAATACCGTGCTTTCATCTATTTTTAAAGTCTTAGATGGGTATTTTAAAATAAGTGCATAATCATGGGTTGCCATCAAAATAGCTTTTCCTTGTTTGTTGATATTTCGCAAAACTTCCATCACTTCTACACTGGTTTGCGGATCCAAGTTTCCGGTAGGTTCATCTGCCAAAATTAAATCCGGGTCATTTAACAATGCTCTGGCAATAGCTACTCGTTGTTGTTCACCACCCGATAATTGGTGGGGCATTTTGTGTGCTTGGTTGTGCATGCCTACTTTTTGTAAAACTTCGTCTATTTTACTTTGAATTTCATTTTCGTCTTTCCAACCTGTGGCCTTTAAAACAAATTCTAGGTTTTTACCCACAGTTCTGTCAGGTAACAATTTAAAATCTTGAAAAACAATGCCTAATTTTCTGCGTAAATACGGGATGTCTTTGTCCTTAATTTGTTTTAAATCAAAACCAACAATTTGGGCTTCCCCTTCTGAAATAGGTAAATCTGCATACAAAGCTTTTAAAAAACTACTTTTTCCGGTTCCGGTTTTACCAATCAAATAAATCAAATCACCAGCATTAACTTGTAAGGATACATCTTTTAAAATTAAATGTTTGTCTTGGTAAATATGTATATTTTGTAAGTTTAATAAAGAAGCTTCCATTGCAATTGGTTTAAAGCGTAAAATTAGGTAAATTAGCCTATAAAAAAAAGTGAAATATATTAGTATAATAGAATATTAAACTAAAAAAATCTAAATAATCATTTAAGAATTTCTATTTGATTAAGAAACTACTTTAAAATATATAACCTTTGATGAACTGATAGGGGATTCTTATTAAAAAAAATATACTTGAATTAATATTAGCTTTATTTGTATTATGTTATTTATTTTTTTCTAAAAAGAATAGTAAATCCAATAATTCCAGCAATAACAGAAGCAAAAAGAATCCCTATTTTTGCTTCGTAAATCATTTCTTTAGAAGGAAAAGCCAAGTTAGCTATAAACAACGACATAGTAAAACCTATACCTGCCAAAATTGCCAATCCTATTAAATGTCTATAACCCATTCCTTCGGGCATTTCAGCTAATTTAAACCGAATCATCACCCAGCTAAAACCAAGAATTCCAGTAAACTTACCAAGCAACAATCCTAAAAACACCCCCAATGCAATAGGTGTTGCTAAAGTTTCTCCAATTCCTGTGGTAATGGTAACACCTGCGTTTGACAAAGCAAAAACAGGCATCACGATGAAAGTGACAAAAGGGTGCATAGCATGTTCCAAACGTTGCAAGGGTGTCATTGCCCTTTTAGATAATATCCTAATATCTTCCAATATATGTAATTGCTCTGAGGTTAGGGTAGGTACATCATTAGGATCTGCTTTTTCAAATTTATTTGCTAAATTTCTGAGCTTTCTTAAAAAAGGTTTTTCGTTGATGCGAACATTCGCTGGAATGGTAAAAGCAGCCAACACTCCTGCAATAGTTGCATGAACACCTGATAGTAAGAACGCAACCCACAAACCTCCAATTCCTAATATCCCGTAAAATAAGGTATTCCGAATACCAATTCGATTGGCAAGTAACAAAATTGCCAAGAATATTAAACCAATAGTTAAACTTGTTAAAGAAATATCTGAAGTATAAAAAATTGCAATTACCAAAACTGCACCTAAATCGTCAGCAATTGCTAATGCGGTTAAGAATATTTTTAGATTAGTTGGAACCCTATCTCCTAATAAAAATAAAATACCCAATGCAAATGCAATGTCTGTTGCCATTGGAATTCCCCATCCATTATGGGCAATACCACTTGGATTTAAAGTCAAATAAACCACAGCTGGTAAAATCATCCCACCTAACGCAGCAACAATAGGTAAAGTAGCTTTTTTGATGTTAGAAAGTTCACCTCCAATGATTTCTCTTTTTAGCTCCAAACCAACTACAAAAAAGAAAATCGCCATCAATCCATCGTTAATCCAATGATGTAAAGACTTTTTAAATGCAAACAAACCATCTACTTCTAAACCTATTTCGGTATCCCAAAATGCATGATATTCGTGATGCCATGGAGAATTGGCTAAGATTAATGCTACTACAGCCGATAAAAACAAAACAATACCACCAGTGGTTGATTTACTTATAAAACGATTGATTGGATTGATAAAAAGTCTCTCCGCTATACTAGGTTTGTATCCGTCTTTTGGCATATTTTTCTTGTTAAAAAAGCAAATATAACAAAGTCTGAAGGATACAAATACAACAAAAATACATTTTACAATTTTTTAAAACACAAAGAAATTCCATGATACGGAAACAAATAGCTATTTTTGCAAAAATGGAATTCCCCTTTGAAAACCTCTGATTTTTTAATTGAAGCCGATAAAAAACTTTTGTATTCCTATCAACAAGAGGATGTTGATGCTATTTTTAAACAATTTGAGCATACAACGGATAATTATCGATTGCTTTATCAGTTGCCAACAGGAGGGGGTAAGACAGTTATTTTTTCGGAAATTGCCCGAAGATTTATCCAAGAAACAGGTAAAAAAGTCTTGGTTTTAACACATCGCATTGAGCTTTGCAAACAAACTTCAAAAATGTTGAAACAATTTGAAGTAAAAAACAAAGTAATTGATAGCGATGTAAAAAACCTGGAAGAAGAAAGTAAATTTGAATGTTTTGTTGCGATGATTGAAACTTTGAACAATCGTTTACAAGGTGAGGAGTTTAATATTACAAATTTAGGGTTGGTTATTGTAGATGAAGCACATTTTAATTCGTTTCGCAAATTATTTTCGGCTTTTACCCATTGCAAGTTTTTAGGAGTAACAGCAACACCATTAAGCTCTAATATCAAACTACCTATGTATCAAATATACAATGAGTTGATAGTAGGTAAGTCAATCAAAAGTTTAATTGAAAATAAATACTTGGCTGTCCCGGAAACTTATTGTTATGATGTTGGCTTGAGCTCGTTAAAAATAGGTATCAATGGAGATTATACAGTAAAATCTTCAGACGAATTATATACGAGCGATGCCATGCAACATCACTTAATTACTGCTTATGATAACCATTGCATCGACAAAAAAACATTGATTTTTAACAACGGAATACGAACTTCTAGACATGTTTATGAGATATTTAAAGAGAAAAAATATCCAATCAGACATTTAGATAACACCGCAAGTAGCGAAGAAAGAAAAGAAATTTTAAAATGGTTCAAACATACACCAAATGCAATTTTGACTTCTGTAGGGATTTTAACTACGGGATTTGATGAACCAACCGTGCAATGTGTTATATTAAATAGAGCAACCAGATCGTTAACTCTTTATTTTCAAATGATTGGAAGGGCTTCCAGAAAGTTGCCAAACAAAGAACAATTTACAATTGTTGATTTAGGAAATAACGTAGCTAGGTTTGGTGCTTGGACAGATTTTGTTGACTGGCATTATATTTTCAAATACCCGGAACAATTTATCCATCATATTAAAAGTGATGTGGAAATTGAGGAACACTTTCAATACAAAATGCCGGAAGAAGTCAAGTTAAAATTCAAAAATACGAAGGATTTACATTTTGATATTGAAATAGCTTACAAAGTTGCCATCCAAAAAAATCAAAAACCACGTGTGGTAATAAATGCATCCATGGAACAACATGCAGCTATGTGTGTAGACAATGCATTGGATTTAAAAGAAGCAAAAAATTTGGCAAGATTACTAACAGACGATATTTTTTATCGTGTAAAATTATACACCATTTGTTTAGGAAATGCCACCAAAAATTATCGGGAATGGCTAATTGAAGAGTATATCACTAAATTACCAGTTTTGATTGGAAAGCTATACAGACAAAGGATTTTGGATGGTTCAGACGAATAATATCGTTTATCTTTTTGAATGATAATTTACATTATGTAAAATATAATATTTTAAAATGTACTGATAATTGTCATAAAAACTATTTGCTACTCCAACTATCTTTAGCATCAAAAAAAATGTCAAATTATATACACGACAGAATATTATACTTTTTACAACAACATGAACCATTTGAATTGTTGTCGAATAACGATTTAAAAAAATTGGTAGAAAAT
>CAZAHJ010000013.1:0-10457 GCA_964485115.1 uncultured Flavobacterium sp. | reverse complement strand
ATATTAAAGTAACCTACTACAACAAAAACGAAATAATTTTTTCAAAAAACCAAATACCTAAAGATGTTTTCTATGTGGTATTTGATGGCTTGGTTGGTATTTTTGATGTAGAAGAAAATGCTGTTTGTGTAGATGCATGTGAAATTGGAGATTTTTTTGGAATCAGACCTTTTTTTGGGAAGGAAAACTATTTGTATCAAGCAAAATGCATCCAATCAACCATATTATTAGCCATTCCGTTTGATCAGTTTGAAGTATACTTAAAAAGTCAACCAGAAATTCTAACCTTCTTTCTACAAGTATTTTCCAATCAAGCATCTAAAAGAAAGAAAACTTCCGAAGGAATTCCATTTTCAGAGAGTTTAGAAACCTCACAAAACACATGGATTAAACCATCTCCTATTATTACGCTAACTCTTAATCACTCCATTCAACAAGCTGCAAGTGTGATGAAGACACATCGAATTGGCTCGGTTGTAATTGTGAATGACCATCATTTCCCGATTGGAATTATTACAGATAAAGATTTTAGAAACAAAGTAGTTGCAGAGAATTTAAATGTAACTAAAAATGTCATGCTAATTGCTTCTCACCCAGTACATACTATCGGAATACAAGAAAAAATGTCTGATTATCATATACAAATGATCCAACATCAGATACGTCATTTAGTGGTTACAGAAGATGGTACCAATCAAAGTAAAGTTGTAGGGATTGTATCTGAACACGATTTGCTTCAATCGTACCAAGACTCCCCTAAAAACTGGTTTAAAGCAGTTAGAAAAGCAAAAAGTGTGGAAGAAATCAAAGAAATTCAACAAAAAATTCACGCTTATTTAACGCAAAACACCTCCAAACCTTCTGAATTCGATTACCAACTCAAAGTTTTTTCGGCATTACAACAAAAAATGATAGAAAAATGCGTAGAATTTGCTTTAGAAAAAATGCCAACACTCCCACCTTGTGCATTTGCATTTTTTCAAATAGGAAGTTTAGGCAGAACCGAACAGTTATTGCTATCTGATCAAGACAATGCTTTGGTATTTGAAGAAGATTCCCCAGCAAATCAAGCTTATTTTTTGCAATTAGGCAATGCCATTGTAGAAAAAATCAAGCATTTGGGTTATGAATATTGTCCGGCAAAAATGATGGCCAATCAACCGGAATGGAACCAATCTTTAGAGCAATGGAAAACTACTTTCCAACATTGGATTCAAAGTCCAAGCGAACATAGTGTCATGTTGTCGCAAATATTTTTTGATATAGGTTTTATTTCAGGAGAAGTTACCTTGACCAAAAAATTAGCTGAACATATTGAAACTTTATTGCAAAACAACTCACTATTCAAAGCTTATTTGGGGAAAGAAGCTACCAACTTCCCTCCTGCTTTCAATTTATTTAAGCAGTGGACAACTGAGAACATCGAAAATAATGCGAATGCTTTTGATTTAAAATTGAAAGTCATCATGCCTTTAGTAAATGCCATTCGATTGTTGGCTTTGGATAAAAAACAAGTGAACCTTGCTGCAAGTACACAAAGACTTGATTATTTGATGAGCCAAGAAGAAAACAATCGAGAGACTTTCCAAGAAATTAAAGAGTCATTTGTGCATGCATTGTATTTGCGAACCAAATATGGATTAATGCATCAAAACTCGGGTAGATTTTTGAATTTGAAAGAGTTAAATAAAACAGAATTGTTGTTATTAAAAACCATTATAAAGAACTTACAACAATTAAAAGAACTAATTACGGTGCGGTTTCAGTTAAACTTTTTATCCTAAATTATGTGGGGCTTTACTTCTAAAAAATACCCAAAGTTTTGGCACGATTACGAACAAAGTTTTCGTGATAAATCCACCTATTTCATTGTTTTAGACACTGAAACTACAGGATTAGAGGTAAAAAAAGACCAAATATTATCAATCGGAGCAGTAAAAATTGTAAATCAAGAAATTTTATTGCAAGAAACCAAAGAATGGTTTTTGCCAACCAATTTTGAACTTAATGAAAGTGTTCCTGTACATGGAATACTTCCTACCGAAGAGAATACTATAGCAGAAATTCAAATATTGGAAGAGTTTTTGGGTTTTATATCCAATGCTACTTTGATTGGACATCATATTGATTTTGATTTGCATATTATTAATCAGATACTTAAGAAAAATAATCTTAAAAAATTAAAAAACAAGCATATAGATACATCTAAAATGTATAAAAAATGGAAGCATTGGCCATCGGAGCAAAACATTTCTTTAGATGATTTGTTGCATCAATTACAAATTCAGCCGATAGGCAGACATACCGCATTGGGAGATGCATTTACCACAGCATTGGTATTTTTAAAGTTAAAAAAGTTAGTATAAATTTCACTACAATTCCCCTACTCCTTTGTTGGATATTGTTATTTTTGCATTTTAGCAACACACTATGAATTCAACTTTTGCTTTACAAGCCATTTCTCCAATAGATGGTAGATACCATTCTAAAACTTCTGACCTAATTCCGTACTTTTCTGAATTTGCTTTAATGAAATACCGCGTTTTGGTAGAAGTAGAGTATTTTTTAGCTCTTTCAGAACTTGAACTTCCTTATTTTGGTGCTATTTCAGATGAAATTAAGCTTCAATTAAAAAGCATTTATCAAAATTTTAGTTTGGAAGATGCAACTTCGATCAAAGAAATTGAAAAAACAACCAACCACGATGTAAAAGCTGTGGAGTACTTTTTGAAAGACAAATTAGACCAGTTAGGTTTATCTGCTTTCAAAGAGTACATTCATTTTGGATTAACTTCACAAGACATCAATAATACTTCTATCCCATTAAGCTTAAAAGAAGCTTTTCAGGCTGTTTATTTGCCTAAGTTAATTCAATTAATAGGAAAGTTAAAAGATTTTTCAGAGCAATGGAAAGAAGTTCCAATGTTGGCTCGTACACATGGTCAACCGGCATCCCCTACTCGTTTGGGAAAAGAGATTGAAGTTTTTGTAGTTAGATTAGAAGAGCAATTAAAACTTTTGTTTCAAGTGCCATTTGCAGCTAAATTTGGAGGTGCAACCGGAAATTTTAATGCCCATCATATTGCTTTTCCTAAAATTGATTGGAAAAAGTTTGGAACTCATTTTATTGAAGAAGTATTGCAATTGCATTATTCATTTCCTACTACACAAATTGAACATTACGATCATTTAGCCGCCTTTTGTGATGCTTTAAAAAGGATCAATACGATTGTAATTGATTTAGATCGAGATATTTGGACCTACATTTCTATGGATTATTTCAAACAAAAAATCAAAGAAGGAGAAGTTGGATCCAGTGCCATGCCACATAAGGTAAATCCGATTGACTTTGAAAATTCTGAAGGTAATTTAGGCATTGCCAATGCATTATTAGAACATTTGGCTGCCAAATTACCAATCTCCAGATTACAAAGAGACTTAACGGATAGTACCGTGTTAAGAAACTTGGGAATACCAATTGGGCATACTATTATTGCTTTAGATGCAACCATTAAAGGTTTAGACAAGCTTTTGTTAAACGAAGCAAAATTACATAAAGACTTAGAAAACAACTGGGCTGTGGTTGCAGAAGCCATACAAACCATTTTAAGAAGGGAACAATACCCAAATCCATACGAAGCTCTAAAAGCATTAACTAGAACCAACGAAGGAATTAATGCGAATACTATTAGTAAATTTATTGATGAATTAACTGTCTCAGAAGAAATTAAATCGGAATTGAGAAAAATTTCCCCACAAACTTACACAGGAATATAAACAAAAACCAAAAAAGTAATCCAATGAACAAAATAGCTTTTTTAATCGTAACATTTTTTGTCATTACCTCTTGCTCACTAAAGGATGATGATTGTTATTATGAAATTTACAGTCCAGTTACAGCAGTTTCTGGCCCAGAAACTAGTACTGTAAATACCAATACACAAATCCAAGTAACCCATGTTCCACAAAGGGCATGTTCTGAGTTTTTAGAGTTTGAAAGCACTACAAACGGAAATACAACTACTTCAAGAGTAGTTAATTCTGGAAAAGATTGTGTTTGCGAACTTACGGTATCGCCTCAAATAAGTGTATACAATTTTAAAGCCACAACTCCAGGCACATATAATTTAGAATTTAATGGAATTTCTACAAATATAATTACACACACTATAGTTGTAGAGTAATTTTAATAAAAATATGCTTAATGCTGTTGTTCTTTTTGCCCATCCACTATTTGAAAAATCTTTAGTGCATCATCATTTATCAGTTGCATTAAAAGAAATGGATCAAATCAGTTGGGTTGACCTTTACGAGTTATATCCTGATTTTGATATCAATATAAAAGAAGAGCAAAAACGATTAGAAGCATTTGATGTAATCATTTTTCAACATCCAATTTATTGGTATAGTTGTCCACCTCTTCTTAAACAATACATCGATTTGGTTTTTGAATACAATTGGGCCTATGGTAAAAAAGGGAATGCTTTAAAAGACAAATATTTTTTTCAAATCATTTCTACCGGAGGTACCAAAGAAGGCTATTGTAGTTCCGGAAAGGATGGATTTACCATTAAAGAATTAATGCAACCTTTTCATCAAACTGCTATAACATGTAAAATGATCCCACTTCCCCCTTTTGTGGTCCATGGAGCAAGAAAAATAAACAATATAGAACTACAATCTACGTTAAATCAATTACAAATAGTTTTACTTCAACTACTTGAAAATAATTTTATATCCAAGGATTTTAGTCGTTGTCAGTACTTAAACGAAATTGCAGAGTAAAATATGGATGGTAATTTTTTTATACAGGCAATCATTTATTTGGCATCGGCTTTAATATGTGTGCCAATTGCCAAAAGAATTGGCTTAAGTTCGATTCTTGGATATTTGTTTGCTGGTATCATCATCGGTCCGTCTCTGTTGGGATTAATTGGTCAGAAAGGATCTGACATTATGCACTTTGCTGAATCTGGTGTGGTTATGATGTTGTTTGTGATTGGTTTAGAATTAGAACCTGAAAAATTTTGGAGAATGCGAAAGTTTATTCTCGGTATGGGCTCTTTACAACTTCTTGGAAGCTCATTTATTTTGGTTTTAATTGGTTTTTATTTTATTGGTTGGGATTTTGAAAAATCCATCGTTATTGCTTTGGCACTATCATTATCGTCTACTGCTATTGTATTACAAACCTTAAAAGAAAAAGGTCTTTCACAAACCAATTTAGGGAGAAGCTCTTTTTCTGTTTTGCTGTTTCAAGATATTGCAGTAATTCCCATTTTGGCCATCATACCGCTTTTGGTTGCCTCAGATCAACCAATAGCAGTTCATAATAATTACGATTTAACTATTTTGTTGCCTGGATGGCTTAAAACTATAGTAGTAGTCACTGCAGTTTCATCTATTTTGTTCTTAGGTAAATATGTAATTGTTCCTGTTTTAAGATTGATTGCAAAAACAAGACAGCAAGAGTTGTTCACTGCAAGTGCTTTGCTATTGGTTTTTGCGGTATCATACTTCATGCTTTTAGTAGGATTAAGTCCTGCTTTAGGAGCATTTATGGCAGGTGTGGTTTTGGCAAACTCTGAATTCAGACATGAATTAGAAGGTGATATTGCACCTTTTAAGGGACTGCTTTTAGGTTTGTTTTTTATTGGTGTAGGTGCTTCTATTGACTTTGATATTATTATCAATAGTCCAATTTTTATTTTAAGCTTTGTTCTAGCTTTAACTTTAATCAAGTTTTTGGTAATATTTGGTGTTGGTATTTTGTACAAAAAACAACAAGACCAAAACATGTTGTTTTCCTTTATTTTAAGTCAAGCCGGTGAATTTGGATTTGTTATTTTAAGTTTTTCCAATCAATTAAAAATAACAGATACTTTGTTAACCAACCAAGTCATGGTAGTGATTGCTATCAGTATGCTATTAACTCCATTTTTATTATTGATTAATGAAAAATATATCGATCCTTATTTTGGTGTTAGAACTATTGAAAATAAAAAATCTGATACTATTGATGAACAACATGAAGTTATTTTAGCTGGTTTTGGACATTTTGGTAGTACCATTGGTAGGTTACTAAAAGCCAATGGAGTTCAGGCAACCATTTTGGATCATGATTCGGTTAGAGTAGAATTATTGAGAAAACTTGGTTTTAAGGTATACTATGGAGATGCTACTCGGTTAGAATTGTTAGAAGCTGCAGGTTGTGAAAAAGCCAAATTGTTTATATCTGCAATAGATAATCCAAGTGTCAATTTATATGTAGTGGAAACCGTTCGAAAACATTTTCCTCAAGTCAAAGTAATGACTAGAGCAAGAAACAGAGTAGATGCTTATGAATTTATTGATCATGGAGTAGAGAAAATTTATCGGGAAACTTTATATACTGCGGTACATATGGGTGTAGATTGCTTAACTGAATTGGGGTTTAGAAAATATACTGCTCACAGACAAGGTCAGCGTTTTATCAAATATGATGAAGATGCTGTGAAAAAATTAGCAAAAAAACGTCACGATAAAATGGCATACTTGGTAACAGTTCAAGAAGAAATAGAAATGCAGGAACAAATTTTACGAAACGATTTGTTTATGAATTTTCAAGAAAATGATCATTCCTGGACAAGAGAAGAAGAATTATAGCTGTCGTTTTATGGTAATATCTAAAGTTTTTATAATTCCAATACTTTCGTATTCTATTTTTATCTTTTTGTTTGTACCAAATTTTAAAATTTCTACAATTTCGCCTAACTTTATTTCCAAAACATTCTTGTTTTGAATACTTATTAAAAATCCTGGGCTATCATTAAATAGTGACAAAAATAAACCATAAGGCAAACCTTTTTCTCATTTCAATAAATTTAGTTAAAGCGATTCACTACATTGTTAAAGTGATATAAAAGTTGCATTTTTGCACCTTCAAAACAAAAAATTATGCCTAAGATATCTCAAAAAGGGGTTTTAATGCCAGAATCACCTATCCGAAAATTGGTTCCATTCGCAGAAGCTGCTAAAAAAAGAGGTACCAAAGTATACCATTTAAACATTGGCCAACCAGATATTGCATCTCCTGAAACTGCTTTAAAAGCAGTAAAAAACTTTGGTTTGCCAGTTTTAGAATATAGTCATTCTGCTGGTTTTGAAACTTACAGAAATAAATTAGCTAGTTCTTACCAAAACATTGGTTTGCCTGTTTCCAGTGCTGATATTATTGTAACTACAGGTGGTTCAGAAGCATTACTTTTTGCTTTAGGAAGCACTTTAGATGCTGGTGATGAAATCATTATCCCGGAACCTTTTTATGCAAATTACAATGGTTTTGCCATTGCATCAGGTGTTAAAGTGGTTCCAGTAGTTTCAACCATCGAACAAAACTTTGCATTGCCTCCTATTGCTGATTTTGAGAAACTAATCACTAATAAAACGAAAGCAATTTTAATATGCAACCCAGGGAATCCAACCGGTTATGTATACAGCAAAGAAGAAATGGAGCAATTATCAGCATTAGTGATTAAACACGATTTATTTTTAATTGCAGATGAAGTTTATAGAGAGTTTATTTATGACACTGAAGTAAAACACTATTCTGTTTTATCCTTTCCAGAACTGGCTGATCATGCCATTATGATTGACTCTGTATCTAAAAGATACAGCATGTGTGGAGCTAGAATTGGTTGTGTGGTTTCTAAAAATAAAGAAGTTATTCAAACTGTTTTGAAATATGCACAAGCAAGATTGAGTCCGCCTACTTTAGAGCAAGTCGCAAGTGAAGCAGCATTAGATACTCCAGCATCTTATTTTATAGAAGTAAACAAAGAATATAAAGATCGAAGAGATGCATTAGTTGCAGCATTGGAACAAATACCCGGTGTAAAAGTGGCACAGCCAAAAGGTGCTTTTTATTGTATGGCTCAATTACCTGTAAAAGACGCCGATCATTTTGCACAATGGCTTTTAGAAAGTTTTGATTATCAAGGTGAAACTACTATGGTTGCCCCTGCTGCCGGATTTTATTCTTCCAAAGGCTTTGGAAGCAATGAAGTGAGAATTGCTTACGTTTTGAAAAAAGAAGATTTGGTAAAAGCTGTAAAAATTATGGAAGAGGCATTAAAGGTTTATCTTCAATAAATTTTCCTTTTAAATAAAACATGAAGATCCTTTATGGATCTTTTTTTTGTAATTTCATAAAAAATGACTAAATTTGTCATGATAATAAGTGTCATTTTAAAATGAAAGTTTTTGAATTAATCAAACAAGCAAGAATATCTAAAAAAATCAAAGCTAAAGATTTGGCTTTTGATATGAGAGTTGATGCTTCATTGATAAGTAAATTTGAAAACAACGAACGCATTCCTACCAAAGAGCAAATACATCAATTATCCAATTTACTAGACATTGATTTTGGTATTTTATATGTTGCATGGCTTAAAAGTCAGATTATGCAAAATATATCTTACGATCATTTTGCAATAGAGGCTTTACAACAAGTACAAGAAGAAATTTTATTTTATGGCTCCTTTAAAAGAGAAAAGCTATTTGCTGATTTAGAAAGCATTCTTACACAAATTGATGCTCTCAAAGAAATTTTAAACCATCACAGAAACTTGGATAGTTTTAAAATTCATGAAGCCCTAGAGTTAGAATACACTTTTGAAAGTAATAAAATTGAAGGAAATACACTTACTTTAAGAGAAACCGATTTGGTGATTAACGAAGGTATGACTATTTCTGGAAAAAGTATGCGTGAACATTTGGAAGCCATCAATCACCAAGATGCCATTGGATATGTCAAAGATTTGGTTTCTCCAAATTATATACTTAAAGAAAGGGACATCTTGCAAATACATCAATTGGTATTAAGGGGCATCCTTCCTCATGAAGCTGGAAAATACCGCAAAGTACAAGTGATGATTTCCGGAAGTAATCATGTACCTCCTGCACCCTACTTGGTTTCCAAGGAAATGGAAGAATTGATGTTATGGTACCATGCAAATTATCGTAACATACATCCAGTAATTTTGGCTGCTGAAATGCACCAACGATTGGTGAGTATTCATCCTTTTGTAGATGGTAACGGCAGAATCTCTAGATTGCTTATGAATTTGATTTTAATGCAAAATGGTTATGTAATTGCAAACCTTAAAGGAGAACATACTTCACGTTTAAAGTATTACAAAGCATTAGAAAAATGCCAAACCGAAAATAGCAAAGAAGATTTTTTAATGCTAATAGCACAAACAGAAAAAGAATGTTTGGAAAGATATCTTCAAATTTTAAATGTCAAGTTTTAGCTTAGGAGTTGCCTATTAGGCAACTCCTTTTTTGTCTATGGTAGCGTTCCAAATTAAATATACACCAATAATAATAAAAGGAATGCTCAACCACTGACCGGTACTTAAAAACTGAAACATCGGATATTTTTCAAATCCACCTTGCGACTCTTTTACAAATTCCACTATAAATCTAATAGACCATAGTAAAACTAAAAACCAACCGAAAATTTTTCCTTGTTGTTCTGTGGCTTTGGTTTTCCAATACAAAAACATCAAAACTGCAAACACAAAAACATAACCAAAAGCTTCATATAATTGGGCTGGATGCTTTGCAATCACTAAATCCATTACTTTAGCGTAGGACGGATCGATTGCAATGGCTTGGTATGCTTCGTGATAATCAGGTATTTGTGTAATACTTATTGCTTCTCTTTTGGAAATAGCATCTTGGATAAATCGAATTCCAAAGGCATGATCGGTTGTTTTGCCTACAATTTCAGAATTAAAAAAATTACCTAAACGTACAAAAACAGCTCCTAACGAAACAGGTAGCACTACCCTATCTAAAGTCCACAAAACAGGAAGCTTTACTACCTTCTTGCTATAAATAAACATAGCAATAATCATTGCTATTGCTGCACCATGACTTGCCAAACCAGCAAACCCTGTAAAGTGCAAAGTTGGTTTGGTGCTTATTGGTAATAAAATACTCAGAGGGTCTTCTTTAAACAATTCTGATTGATAAAAAATTACATGACCTAATCGGGCACCTAGTAAAATAGCAATAAAGGAATACAAGAAAATTTTATCTAACTTATCCTCTCCAATCCCGTCATTATCGTATATTTTTTTCATTACATACCATCCCAGTAAAAATGCTATTACAAACATTAAACTGTAAAAACGAATGGTAAAATTCCCTATTTCAAAGCCTTCGATAGGATTCCAAACTGGATGTAATGCAATCATAAAATCTATTTTTTTGTAAATGTAGTTAAATATTGGTTATGGAAAAATTAAAATTCAAGGAACTGGATCGTATCCACTTTTTCCCCAAGGATGACAGCTTGTAACTCTTTTAAATGCCAAAATCGAACCATTAATAATGCCATGCTTTTTCAAAGCTTCTACACTATATTGTGAACAAGTTGGTTGAAATCGGCAAGTAGCAGGCTTTAAAGG
>CAZAHJ010000012.1:0-36627 GCA_964485115.1 uncultured Flavobacterium sp. | reverse complement strand
CCGCAAAACCATCGTTGTTTGCATCACATACTTGTAAAGGAGATACAGGGCCGGGATTAACATCATTATTTACAGGGGAAATTTCAACTGGGGTTTGGCTTGATATACATCCTGTGAGGTTATCTCTTACAATAACTTGATAGGTATTGTTTGCTAAATTGGAAAAAGTTGGATTATCTTGAAAATTATTTCCATCAATGGAATACGAAAAATTCGAACCAACCGGATTACTTACAGAAAAAGCCCCAAAAGGAGTAACGCAGTTAGGTTGTAGGATATTTGAAATAATTGGATTATCAGGATTTGCTGGTATTGGATTTATTTGAATAGATGTATTGCTTGTACAAAAAGTTTGATTGTTTTGTATTGTTAAAGTATATATTCCAGAGTTTAAGTTAGTAAAATTGGGAGAAGATTGAAAATTAGTTCCATCAACACTATAAACAAGGTTATTTCCCAAGGGAGATGTAATAGATAAGCTTCCGGATTGAATACAATTAGGATGATTAATGGTAGCGGTTGCTTGAGCAGGTACAGCAGGAAGATTGTTTATCACAAAAGACTGTGAGTTGATACATTGTGTAGCAGTATTTCTTACAATAATGGTATAATTACCAGGGACTAAATTTTGGAAGGATGTACTGTTTTGATAATCTGTACCGTTGATACTATATTCAAAATCAACTCCTAAAGGACCGGTAACTGTTATACTTCCAGAAATAATACAGTTGGGTTGTTGAATTGTAAAAGTTGGAGCTGGTGTATTGCTTGGAGAATTTTCTATTAATACTTCAAGAGAGGCTACGCATTGTGTAGAAATCTCTCTTACATAAACCGTGTAATTCGCAGGAACTAATCCTGAGAACACACTGGATGATTGAAAAGAAATATTATTTAAACTATATTCATAATTGGCACCAGTAGGGAAAATAATTTGAATACTTCCCGTTGGTAAAACACATGTAGGCTGCTGAATTTCAGCTTCAACTATAAACGGAATCGGGGGTATTGGATTAATAGTAACGGATGTAATATTGATGCAATTTGTATTGTTGTGTCTTACAGTTACTGTATAGGTTCCGGGAGCTAAATTAGTAAAAGTAGTTCCTGGTTGAAATGCAACCCCATCTATTGAATACTGGAAAACAGCACCCATTGGTGTAGTAACTTGAAAGCTACCACCATTTGGATTTGCACAACTTGGTTGGGTTAAAATATTGATGTTAGGTGTAGGAACATTTGAATTAATTGTGATATTAAAAGTAGAGCTTCCACCGTTTATACAATTAAAGTTATTTGGAGAAATACTATAGGTAATTTCATAACTTCCTGGTGTGGAGGATCCTAAATTAATTGCTCCTGTAGATGAGTTGATAACCAAGCCTGGGGAGCTACTAAAAGTTCCTCCCGTGGTAAAATTTGATACAAGTATTGGATTTAAAATAGTATTGGTTTGGCAATTAGGCACATTATACGAAAAGCTAGTAACTGGATTGGTGTTGGGTAAAATGGTTATTTCAAAAGAACTACTACCAGCTGGTGTACAATTTGTTGGATCAGCAATAACTTGATACTTTATAGTATAGGTTCCAGGAGTAGAAGCACTTACATTGATATTTCCATCAGATGTATTGATGCTTAAACCAGAAGGAGTAGCTGAAAAACTTCCATTGAATGCAAAATCATTATTTAGAGATGGGGAAATATTTGGACTGTTTTGACAAATTGGAGTTTGGTAAGAAAAGCCTGTTTCTACAGTTCCTGTCTCTACTGTTATTGTTGTAGAAATAGAGTAATCACAAGTATTGACGCTACTTAACTCAATATCATCTATAGCAAAATCATTTCCGGCTGAACTAGTATTTCTATTAAAAATACAAATTTGAGTAATTTCATTGTTAGTCGAATTCCATACCAAATTTCTTATTTCAAAAACGCAACTATTGGTTGGAGCATTTTGAATGGGAGAAACAATAACACCATTAATAACCACTTGAAGTTGTGCGGGTGATAATGTAACTAATGACCTAACTCGATAACTAAAAGTATATAATTGATTCGGTTTAACTCTAACGGTTTGACACCAAACAGCATCATTTCCGTTATTAGAGGTAGAACCATCCACAACCATCATAGGGTTAGGATTGGATATATCAGAGGGACAAGATGGAAAACCTGCAAACCAAGTATTAGGATTGGTAACAATATTGTAAATTCTTTGAGCACCATTTGAAGGTGGAACGGCAAATGTATGGTCGGAATAAAACCCAAAATTTCCGTTACTAAAGTTACCGTTAGTAATTAAGTTTAAATTGTTTTGGTTGTTTATAACTGCAGTGTATGTAGTTGTTTGTGTTGGACTTACCGTAATTGGAATTGAATTTGGATTGGTTAAACTTGGATCTGGAGGTGAGGCACTCCACGAAATATTTCCGTTTAGATCAGTAACCGTTAAGCTAACCGAATCACCACTACAAATAGATTGATTTGGAGTAATAGCAACATTGGTGGGTTGTGAAATTACAATATTATTCTGTGTTACAGTTGTATTGTTACTATCTGTTACAGACAAGGTATAAGAACCTATTGGAAGGTTTGAAAAGATTCCTAGGGAGTTGGAAATGTTGATTGCAGGGCCTATAAGATTGAATGTAAATGGACCTAATCCACCTTTTACATATCCCGCAATAAAACCATCAGCCCCTCCAAAACAAGTTATCGCATTAAAAGAGTACGTCAAACTTAAGGGTGCAGGAGGTGCTGTTAAAGATATATCGTCTAATGCAAAATCATTACCAGGAAAATCGGTATTGTTGTTGAATAATTCAATATTTACACACGTATTAGATGCTATAAAAGTATATCTAACTTGTTGCCATCCAATATTTGTTTCAGGAGCAAATGGACTTCCCGAAATTAATTGAATATTGTTGGCATTATTCCATTGAATTCCAATGTTTGCATAAGTTCCACCGGGTGTGGTAAAAATCGAACGAATCCAATAAGAAAAAGTATAAGTAATACCAACAGTTAACCCACATATACCTCCTCCATTTGTTCCTGCTCTATAGAATCGTTGTTGTCCACCAACACTAGTGCCATCAACAATCATCATGTTGCCATTTCCAGTTGTGTGATCCCCTGAAGAAATAAAAGAACTAGTGTTGTAAGGTAGTGGATTGGTTCCTATTGCCCAATCCCCGGCATTAGTATTTCCGCTTGGAGCAGCAATATAATTGTAACCTGGACTTTGTCCTCCTTGAAAACCAATATTAAAGCCTTGTTCAAAATTTCCGTTAGTAATTAAATTTTGGCTGTAGAATTGCGTTACAAATATGCTGGAACAAAATACAATAAACCAAAATAAAGCTTTGTATCTTTTCATGAATTTTAAAAAATTTATTTTTTGAGACAAATAAAGTTAGCAATTTACCAAAAATAAGTATTTTTAATTTACAACTTTATGCTATTCTAAACGAAATTGACTTTGTTTTGTAGGAAGTTAAAAAAAACTCCTTTTCAATTTAGAAACTAAAAGGAGTTTTTTATAGAATTTAAAAAAAATTATTTTTTGTTTTTGGCGTGTTGGTAAAATTCTTTGTAAAGCTCTAACAAATTAAAAGTCGATTTGATTAAATCGTTTGTCTCTAGTAATAAACCAAAATAAAGTTTACTGTTTTTAGGACTGGTTTCAGTAGTTCGAATTCTGGTTATTTGTTTTTGAATTAATTCTGAAACAAAATCTAGTAAATTACTCTTGTTTTTTAGTGTTTCCTCTAAATGTATAAAGTTTTTTTGTTGAAACATTTCTTCAACTTTATCTAAAAACTCTTGCAATTGTAAATCGATATTTTTTAAATCACGAATTTGATTAAATTTCAACTGTTTGTGGTTGTTATTGATGTGGTTATAACTTTGTAGAGTTATAAAATTTAATGACTGAATTAAATCTTGTAAATAACCTAAAATCAACACATAAAATTTACTAGCTTCTACAGAAGTTTCGTCTAAGTTTTTAATAAAATAATACACATTACTCTTCAATTCATCCACTTCTTTTTCCAACTTTTTCAAGGCTTTTTTGTTTTCCTTTAGTTTAGTCAAATCTTGCAACCCTAAATTTTCAACTACATCTGAATACAAGTGGTTGGTTTTGGAAATAACTTTGCTAATTTGCTCTGAACTTTCGTTCATTATTTCGCTAATCGTTACAATATCTTCTCTTTTTAATTGTAACAATTCTTGTTCTTGTTTAACTTTTTGGTTGTGATTTTTGGCGTTTCTGTACAATAAAATTGCCACTATAATAATCATCCCTACAAAAGCAATAAAATTTCCTAACTTTAAAATAATTGCTACTGTAGATGCAGCAATAAAAGCAACAATTGCTGTTACAAACCAACCTCCAATAACATTAAAAACCCCTGCAACTCGGTATACTGCACTTTCTCTATCCCAAGCTCTATCTGCAAATGAAGTTCCCATTGCAACCATAAAAGTTACATAAGTTGTAGATAATGGGAGTTTAAGTGATGTTCCCAATGAAATCAAGATACTTGCAACAACCAAATTGATAGATGCACGTATCATATCAAAAGCTGGTTCGTTTATATTTTTCTTTTTTGTTATTGGTTTTTCAAAACGGCTGTCTATTTTTTCTTGAAGTTTATTCGGAATAAAGTAATCTAACACTTTCCCAATATTAACTCCAGTTCTTACAACGCTTCTGGAAATTTTGGTAGAATCAAATTTTTCTACACCATCGCCTTGCCTTGATAAGTTTACACCAGTTTCAATAACAGAACGTGCTTTTTTTGATGTCCACAAAGTAATTACCATGATTACTCCAGCAATTAAGAGGTATTGAACTGGAGCAACAATATCACTGTTATTTAAGCTATCCATCATGTATTCATTACTATTCATACCCGAAGCAATGAAAAAGTCGTAGGATTGAATAGCAGCAATAGGAACACCAATAAAGTTAACCAAATCATTTCCAGCAAAAGCCAAAGCCAAAGCAAAAGTTCCAATTAAAATAACCACTTTTAAAATTTGTATTTTAAATAATGAAATCAAAATTTGGGAAAGTAAGGTGAAAAATAAAAAGTTAATTCCGATAATTAACATTTGATGCTCTGTTATCCATTGATATTGTTCTTTTGATATAAAAGATACACCTTTTAACCCTTTGATTAAAATAAAAAATGAAATAGCTGTAATTGAAATTCCTCCAAAAATAGATCCAAAATATTTTAGCTTATTTTGGTATTGAAAAGTAAATAATAGCCTAGAGAAATATTGAACGATACTTCCCAGAGCAAATGATAAAAAGACCGATAGCAAAATACTAAATACAATTCCTGATGCCTTTTCTGTATTAATGTAATTAGTTAATGTAGTAAAGTCTCCGGAGGTGTTGTAAATTTTAAAAAGAGCCAAACATACCGAAGCTCCTAACAATTCAAAAATAATGGATACAGTAGTAGAAGTTGGTAATCCTAGTGAATTAAATACATCTAGCAATAAAATGTCGGTAATCATTACCGCACAAAAAATAATCATCACATCATGAAAAGAAAACATCGAAGGGTTAAAAATCCCACTTCTAGCTATCTCCATCATTCCACTTGAAAAAAGTGCACCAAAAAGTACTCCAAGGGAGGCAACAACCATTACCGTTTTGAAAGATACTGCTTTGGAACCTATTGCAGAGTTTAAAAAGTTAACAGCGTCATTACTTACTCCTACTACTAAGTCTAACACAGCCATAATAGCTAGTGCAATAAGCATAACAATATATATTTGTTCCATGAAATGAGGTTTAAATTTTTTTACAAAATTCAAATAACTAATCAAATACAATGTTAGGAAATTGTTATCAATTTTATGTGAGTATTTAGTTTGAAACTAGATGAGATAGAGCTAAGTAGTATATAACTTAACAAATAAAAAAAGCTTCTCTAAAAAGAGAAGCCTTTGATGTGGTCCCACCTGGGCTCGAACCAGGGACCACCTGATTATGAGTCAGGTGCTCTAACCAACTGAGCTATAGGACCTTGTTTTAATTAAACTATTTGTACAATCCTGAATAACATATTTAAAGGTTGCAAAAGTAAAAGGAATATTAGCTTTTTACAAAAAAATAGTGTCTTTTTTTAAATTTATTACTCACTAAACAAATACATTCAAAAATTACCTTCTATTGATTATTGGTTTTAGTATACAAATTACAACTAAAAATTAAGCATAAAAATGATATTGTTAAATAATAAATATTTAAAAGCCTTTTACATTAAAAGAATATCAACAAAAATAATTTTAAATATTTGAAATCTTTACTATTTTAAGGTATAATTATTTTTTAAACAATCAATTAGTTATTATTTATTTTAATCGTTCCATTAAATGTTTACTTTAACTTAAAACAGTCTTTTTTAATAATGGAATCTATTAAGATTTATTATGATATAATTTTGCAATGTATTTACCGAATACATCAAATTCTAGATTTACCATATCTCCAACTTTTAAATTTTGGAATGTAGTGTGTTCATAGGTGTATGGTATAATTGCCACACTAAATTCGTTTAAATTAGAATTAACCACAGTTAAACTTACACCATTAACTGTAATGGAACCCTTTTCAATGGTTGTGTTATTGGTAGTAAAATCGTGTTGAAAAGTGAATTTCCAACTTCCCTTTTGGTTAGAAATATGGATACATTTTCCAATTTGATCTACGTGCCCTTGCACCAAATGGCCATCTAAGCGATCTCCTAATTTTAAACCACGTTCTAAATTAACTACATCTCCTACTTTCCAATAATTAATACTCGTTTTGTTTCTGGTTTCTTCAATGGCTGTTACCTTGTATAGGTTGTCGTTAATTTCTACAACGGTTAGACAAATTCCGTTGTGGGCCACACTTTGGTCAATCTTTAATTCATGAGTAAAGCCGCAACCAATCCATAAATGAAGATTGGTGTTTTCTTGCTCTATTTGGTGTATTTTTCCTAAGCTTTCGATAATTCCTGTAAACATAGCAGTTTAATTTTGTAATTTTGCACGTAAAATTACGACAATTTCTAGCTTTACATAGAAATATTTCTACTACATAAAAATGGATAAAAAAGAACATATTATCGTTGGAATTTCTATTGGAGATTTGAACGGCATAGGACCAGAAATTATTTTAAAAGCATTTGAAGACAATCGAGTTCTAGAGTTATCTACTCCGGTGGTTTTTGCCAATGTTAAAGTGCTTTCTTTTCTTAAAAAACACTTTGAGTTAAACGTAAATATTCACGGAATTGACCAAATTAACCAAGCCTTACCAGGTAAATTAAATGTGTTAAATGTTTGGAAAGACAATTTTACAATCGATTTTGGTAAAGAAAGTCCAGAATCTGGAAAATTAGCAGTGTTATCTTTTACAGAAGCCACCAAAGCTTTAAAAACGGATGTTATTGATGTTTTGGTTACTGCGCCTATTCATAAGTACAATAGTCAGTCAGATCAATTTGCATTTGCCGGACACACCGGATATTTACAACAAGAACTAGAAGGAACCGCATTAATGTTGTTAGTGAGCAGCCAATTGAGAGTTGGGTTGTTAACAGAACATGTTCCTGTAGCAGATGTAGCAAAACACATTACTCCTCAATTGATTAAAAATAAGGTTGCTGTTTTGAAAAAAACTTTGCAAAAAGATTTCAAAATCAACCAACCTAAAATTGCAATTTTAGGTTTAAATCCGCATTGTGGAGACCAAGGGGTTATTGGAAAAGAGGATGATTCCGTTATCAAACCTACTATTGCGGAGTTATTTGACCAAGGAACTTATGTTTTTGGTCCGTACGCATCGGATAGTTTTTTTGGGAACCAGACTTATAAAAAATTTGATGCAATTTTGGCATGTTATCATGACCAAGGATTGATTCCGTTTAAAACTATTAGTTTTGGAGAAGGAGTTAATTTTACAGCAGGACTAAATAAGATTAGAACTTCTCCCGATCATGGTACTGGATTTGACATTGCAGGAAAAGGAATAGCCCAAGCAGATTCGTTTTTAGAAGCAATTTATGCAGCAATAGATTTGTTTCAAGCTAGAGAAGAGCACCAAATTTTGTCGGGAAATCCATTGAAAATTATAGAAAAACAATTAGAATCAAAAAAAATGAATTAAAACGTCGTTTGTTTTAATAAATTTATATCTTTGCAAACCATTTTTGGAAAGGATTTAAGTGGTGTCGTATGAAAGCTTTAGATAACTTTTTAATCCCATTTATAGGTTTAAAACTAGGCAAACACCATTTTGATTTCTCCATAGATAAATCGTTCTTTGAATCTTATCAATACGATGAATTTGAAGATGTTGCAGCAAATGTTCAGTTGGTGTTAGACAAAAAATCTACCCATCTTGAACTTTTTTTTCAACATCAAACAAAAGTATTGGTTCCTTGTGATGTTACCAACGAAATGTTTTGGTTGCCCTTAAAAAGCAAACTAAATATTATTGTTAAATTTGGTGAAGAGTACAACGATACACATGACGAAATTTTGATCCTTCCTCACGTAGAGTTTCAAATACATGTGGCACAATATATTTATGAAATGATTGTGCTTTCGGTTCCAGCCAAAAGAGTACATCCAGGGATTGCAGATGGCACTCTTAAGCATGAAGCTTTAAATCATTTGTATCAATCCAACAACCAATCACCTATTGAAGAAGAAACACAAGAAACCGACCCAAGATGGGATAAATTAAGAGAACTATTAACGGATAAAAAGAAATAGAAAATGGCACATCCTAAACGTAGACAATCTTCTACCAGACGAGACAAAAGAAGAACGCATTACAAAGCTACTGTTCCTCAGCTAGCTACATGTCCGGTAACCGGAGAAACACATTTATACCACCGAGCATATTGGCATGAAGGCAAAATGTATTACAGAGGACAAGTGGTAATTGATAAATCAGAAGCGGTTGCTTAATTTTTGTATGAAAAATTAAAAAAACTCTCCATTAAAGGGAGAGTTTTTTTATTTATTTACATTTTAACCTGCATATTTTGATTTTTTTGTACTTTTATAAACTGTTTAAGTAGCATCCTTTTTTTCTATGAAGCCAATCAAAGCAGCCATTACAGCAATAGGATCGTATCTGCCAGATTACATTTTATCTAATCAGGTTTTAGAAACTTTAGTAGATACTAACGATGAATGGATTACAACCAGAACGGGAATTAAAGAAAGACGTCTTTTAAAAGAGGAGGGGCAAGGCACCTCCTATATGGCTATAAAAGCTGCTGAAAATTTAATAAAAAAAGCCAATTTAAATCCGGAAGAAATTGATTTAATTATCATGGCAACTGCTACACCCGACATGCCTGTGGCATCTACGGGAGTTTATGTAGCAACTCAAATAGGTGCAGTAAATGCATTTTCTTACGATTTACAAGCAGCATGTTCAAGTTTTTTATATGCCATGTCAACTGCATCTGCATACATTGAAAGCGGGAGATATAAAAAGGTTCTGGTAATAGGTGCAGATAAAATGTCTTCAATTATTGATTATACCGACCGTGCAACTTGCATTATTTTTGGAGATGGTGCAGGAGCAGTTTTGATGGAACCTAACCATGAAGGTTTAGGTTTACAAGATGAAATTTTAAGAAGTGATGGTATTGGAAGAGAATTTTTAAAAATTGAAGCAGGAGGTTCTATACTTCCACCTTCTGAAGAAACGGTGAAAGAGAAAAAACATTTTGTTTTTCAAGACGGTAAAACGGTTTTTAAATATGCAGTTTCCGGAATGGCAGATGTGAGCGAAAAAATCATGCAACGAAATCATTTAACCCATGACGATGTACAATGGTTGGTTGCGCATCAAGCAAATAAAAGAATTATTGATGCCACCGCACAACGTATGGGCTTAGAAGAAAGCAAGGTATTAATGAACATTCAAAAATACGGTAACACCACTTCTGCAACTTTACCTTTATTATTATCAGATTTTGAACACCTATTTAAAAAAGGAGATAACTTGATATTTGCTGCCTTTGGTGGTGGCTTTACTTGGGGATCTATTTATTTAAAATGGGCTTACAATACCAATAAATAAACTAACTTAATAACCAAAACTATACCTTATGGATATTAGAGAAATTCAAAACTTAATCAAATTTGTAGCTAAATCAGGTGCTACAGAAGTAAAATTAGAAATGGACGATTTCAAAATAACCATTAAAACCACTGCCGAAGGTGCTGCAGAGGCTGCTTATGCAACCCATGCCATACCCCAGCAAATGATGCCTAGTATACAAGTTGCAGCTCCTTTACAAGCTGCTGCTCCAGTTCAAGCTACACCAAGTACACCGGTAGCTGTTTCAGAAGATTCGAAATACATTACCATCAAATCACCAATGATTGGAACCATGTATCGCAAACCAGCACCAGACAAAGCTCCGTTTGTAGAAGTAGGAAGTACGATTTCAAAAGGTGATGTGGTATGCGTTATTGAAGCTATGAAATTATTCAATGAAATTGAATCTGAAGTTTCTGGTAAAATTGTAAAAGTTTTGGTAGACGATTCTTCCCCTGTAGAATTTGATCAACCGTTATTTTTGGTAGACCCATCATAATTATTTTAAATTTTATATTTTGGAAAATTAACATTGTATTTTTCTATAATAATATTTAAAATTTATCATTTAAAATAAACAGAAGATGTTTAAAAAAGTATTGATAGCCAATCGGGGAGAAATTGCTTTAAGAGTAATTAGAACCTGTAAAGAAATGGGAATTAAAACCGTTGCGGTTTATTCTACCGTTGATGCAGAAAGTTTACACGTAAAATTTGCAGACGAAGCAGTTTGTATAGGTCCGGCACCAAGTAGCCAATCCTATTTAAAAATGGCCAATATTATCGCAGCTGCGGAAATTACCAATGCAGATGCCATTCATCCGGGTTACGGATTTTTGTCGGAAAACTCCAAATTTTCAAAAATTTGCCAAGAACATGGTATCAAGTTTATAGGTGCTTCTCCTGAAATGATTGAAAAAATGGGAGATAAAGCCACAGCAAAAGCTACCATGAAAGCTGCTGGAGTGCCATGTGTTCCCGGATCTGACGGAATTTTAGAATCGTTAGAGCAAGCAAAAAAAGTAGCTAAAGAAATTGGCTACCCGGTTATGATGAAAGCTACTGCTGGTGGTGGAGGAAAGGGAATGCGTGCTATTTGGAAAGAAGAAGAATTGGATAAAGCATGGGAAAGTGCTCGATTAGAGGCTGCTGCAGCTTTTGGAAACGATGGCATGTATATGGAAAAATTAATAGAAGAACCCCGTCATATTGAAATTCAAGTAGTGGGGGATGCTTATGGCAAAGCTTGTCATTTGTCTGAAAGAGATTGTTCCGTACAACGTCGCCATCAAAAATTAACCGAAGAAACACCTTCCCCATTCATGACCGATGAATTGCGTGAAAAAATGGGAGAAGCAGCCGTAAAAGCAGCAGAATACATCAAATATGAAGGTGCAGGAACTGTAGAATTTTTGGTAGACAAGCATCGTAATTTCTACTTCATGGAAATGAATACTCGTATCCAAGTAGAACACCCAATTACGGAACAAGTAATTGATTATGACTTGATTCGCGAACAAATTTTGGTTGCTGCGGGAGTGCCAATTTCTGGTAAAAACTATACTCCACAGTTGCATTCCATTGAATGTAGAATTAATGCGGAAGACCCTTACAACGATTTCAGGCCATCTCCAGGAAAAATTACGGTGTTACATGCACCGGGTGGTCATGGAGTTCGTTTAGATACCCACGTATATGCAGGCTATACCATTCCACCTAACTACGATTCGATGATTGCAAAATTGATTACCACTGCTCAAACACGAGAAGAAGCAATTAATAAAATGAAAAGAGCATTGGACGAATTCGTGATTGAAGGAATCAAAACTACCATTCCTTTTCACAGACAATTGATGGATAACCCGGCTTATGTATCCGGAAACTATACTACCAAATTCATGGAAAGTTTTGTAATGAAGTAAATAGTAAAAACCCTCATTTGAGGGTTTTTTTATGTTTACTCTTTAATAAATAAAGCTTTTAATTCGGTAGCTTCTTCTGGTTTCATTTTTCCCGCTAATACTAAACTTAATTGTTTTCTTCGCAAAGCAGCATCAAATCGTTGTTGTTCTAACTCTGTTTCGGGCTGAATCCCAGGAATTTCAACCGGAGTTCCGGTTTCGTCAACAGCTACAAAAGTATAAATAGCCTCGTTCGCTTTCGTTTTAATGCCTGAAACTCGATCTTCTATCCAAACATCTATAAATATTTCCATAGAAGATTTAAAAGCTCTTGAAACTTTAGCTTCTACTGTAACCACACTTCCAATTGGAATGGCTTTATTAAAAGCAACATGATTTACAGAAGCAGTTACACAAATTCTTCTCGAATGTCTTCGTGCAGCAATACTAGCGGCTCTATCCATTCTGGCTAATAATTCACCTCCAAATAAATTATTTAACGGATTGGTTTCACCCGGGAGTACCACATCTGTCATCGTGGTTAAGGATTCCGAAGGAGATTTTACTTGCATTGGTTTTTTTTACAAAAATACATTGCAATTATAAAGATTACCAAAGTTTGGGAAAGATTTAAAATAGATTACATTTTTTTTACCAACAACCAAGCCTCTGCATTGTAGCTTTGTCGAATGTCTCTTAACGCATTTACCGCTTCTTTTTCAGTTGCATAACTACCGAACAAAGCCGGAGTTAATCCAAATTTATTTGGGGTACCTAATCTGGCAGAAAAGCCTAATTTTTGGTATTCTTTTACAGCTCTATTTGCATTATTAATGTCTTTAAATGCACCACCCACGATATGATAAGATAAACCTGTGTATACCATTTCAGCAGCGTTTTTCTTTTCTTTTTCAACTTCTACCACTAAAGGTTGGTTCCAATTTTCTAAAGAAAAAGTAGCTTCTTGAATTTTGTTTTCGTAAGCTTCCTGTACTTTTTGTTCCACCATTAAAGTTTGGTCTTTAACATATTGTTGATGGTAATTCCAACCAAAATAACCACTAATTCCAAGCCCAATAACTAAAAGGGCAGCATATTTCCCCAAATTTCTATATGATGGAGAAATTTTTATCAAAACAGCCTCCTCTTTTTCTTCTGCTTTAAAAACAGGAGTCTCTTCTATGTTAGGTTTTTCCGAAATGACTTTTTCAACTTCCTGCAATATCACTTTTGAAGAAACAGCCTTGGCAGAAGTTAATCCGAAACTACTTTTGGCATAATTAAAAGCGTTTGGTTCAAAAACCATAGCACTTTGATCATTTAAAGTAAAAGTGCCAATATTTTTTAACTCTAAAGGCAAGCCATTAGACAAATCTTTTTTCCACGAAACAACGGTATTTTTAATCAAACCAATTACTTCGTCTGTAGTTCCGAGTTTTTTCTGTACCAAATATTGCACCAATAAACCATCATTATTTTGGATATAAGCATTAAAAAACACTTTTTTACCCGGAGGATGAATGCTTTGTTCGTTGGCATGCAATTGAGCACTATAGGTTTCTGTAAGAAAAGCACCAAAATCAGGCACAATTACACATGGATAGCGAAATAGTAACTCGTGGATGTAAAAAGCTAAATTCATAAGGACAAAGAAATAAGAAGTGTTTCGAAAATCAAAATTTATCCACATTTTTTTGTTAACAACTTTTACAACCTCAAAAAAAGTTAACCAAACTACATCGTTATTGTGTTTTTGTATCCTTAAATCCTACAAAATTTGTTAGCAGAAAGCATATATTTGTAAAACAATCAGTTTATTTATTCAAAATCATTTCATACCAATGAAAACAATTCACGACTTTAATTTTAACGGGCAAACAGCATTAATCAGGGTAGATTTTAACGTGCCATTAAATGAGCAGTTTCAGGTTACAGACACCAATCGCATTGAAGCAGCCAAACCAACCATTGATAAAATTTTAAAAGATGGAGGCAAGGTAGTGTTAATGACGCACTTAGGCAGACCAAAAGGCAAAGAAGAAAAATATTCTTTAAAACACCTAGTAAACACTTGTTCAGAAATTTTAGGAGTGAAGGTACAATTTGCAGAAGATTGTATTGGGAGCATTGCTGAAAATGCTTTAGCCAATTTGGCGTTTGGAGAAGTATTGTTGATAGAAAATTTACGATTTTATGCAGAAGAAGAAAAAGGGGATTTGGCTTTTTCAAAAGCATTATCTAAACTTGGAACAATTTATGTAAACGATGCTTTTGGTACCGCACATCGTGCCCATGCATCTACCACCATTGTAGCAAAATTTTTCCCAAACCACAAGTGTTTTGGATTGTTGTTAGCCAAAGAAATAGAAAGTATTGATCGCGTATTAAAAAATAGCGTAAAACCGGTAACTGCAATTTTAGGAGGCTCAAAAGTATCTAGTAAAATCACGGTAATCGAAAATATTTTAGACAAAGTAGATCATATGATTATTGGAGGAGGTATGACTTACACCTTTATAAAAGCTTTAGGTGGGAATATTGGAGATTCTATTTGTGAGTTAGATAAATTAGACTTGGCATTGGATATTTTAGAAAAGGCAAAAGCTAAAAATGTACAAATTCATATACCGGTAGATGTAGTAGCAGCCAATGCTTTTAGTAATGATGCTGATACAAAAGTGGTTTTGGTAAACGAAATTCCAGACGGATGGCAAGGATTGGATGTGGGGCCACAATCTTTAAAAAACTTTGAAGAAGTATTGTTGGCTTCTAAAACGATTTTATGGAATGGCCCATTAGGAGTTTTTGAAATGGAAAATTTCTCTAAAGGAACCATTTCTTTGGGAGAAATTATTGCAACTTCTACCAAAAATGGTGCCTTTTCGCTAGTTGGAGGAGGAGATTCAGTTGCAGCTGTAAAACAGTTTGGCTTGGAGCCAAAAATGAGTTATGTTTCCACTGGAGGAGGTGCTATGTTAGAAAGTTTAGAAGGCATTACACTTCCTGGGATTGCTGCTATTTTAGAGTAACTTTTTTTAATATTCTTTTACCAAACCCTCCGATTTTAGGAGGGTTTGTTCGTTTTATAAAATTATTTGTTGTTTGAATTTGAAACTCGTTAACAAAAAAGAGGAAGTTTTTAACAATACACGCCTCTTTAATTCGTTGAGTATGTATATTTTTGTAATTGTACCCTACTACTAATTAAAATTTCAAACCAATGCAGTTAAAAATAAAATCTATCCTACTAGTTTCCAGTATTTTGTTTGTTCCGTTTTTATTTGCTCAAGAAACCGTAGTAGATTCTATTCTTAAACAAGATGCACCAAAAATCAGTTTTTTAGATTCTATCAAAAAAACTTTTGTTCATCACGAAGTAGCTGCATGTGTAGATGAACGTTGGTTTGCAGAGTTTGCCAATCAAGACCTATTTAAGGAAATGATCAACGATATTGAGAACATTAATTTAGATGAAAAAGTTGATTATGATTTACCTACAGATGTTTTGAAAAAAAGATTGGCATACTTGGATTCTAAATCGGCCTTTAACATTGAATACAATGTAGGACTTGAAAACCTAATCAAGCATTATTTAAAAAACAGAAAAAAATCTTTTGAAAGATTAATGGGTATTGCTCAATTTTACTTTCCAATGTACGAAGCAGCATTATCTAAACACAATGTTCCGTTAGAAATCAAATATTTATCTATTGTGGAATCAGCTTTAAATCCAAAAGCAGTCTCTAGAGTTGGAGCAACAGGTTTATGGCAGTTTATGTACTACACCGGAAAGGAATATGGTTTAGACATTACCACTTATGTAGATGAAAGAAGCGATCCGTTATTGTCTACAGAAGCAGCATGCGAGTACATGAAAAGAATGTATGGCATTTTTGGCGATTGGGATTTGGTGTTGGCATCATACAATGCAGGCCCTGGAAATGTGTCAAAAGCAATTAGAAGATCAGGAGGAAAACAAAATTACTGGAATATTCGTCCGTTTTTACCAAAAGAAACCCAAGGATATGTTCCCGCATTTTTGGCTACTATGTATGTAATGGAGTTTCATAAAGAGCACGGTATTATACCCCAAAAAGCAGTTGTAAACCCCTTAACAACTGATACTATTCGCATTAAAAATAAAATGTCATTTAAACAAATTGCAGATTTGTTGGATGTATCTGAAAAAGAAATTGAGTTTTTAAATCCCTCTTATAAAAGAGGTGTAGTGCCAAATATTGAAGGTAAAAAACATTACTTACGATTACCTCTAGAAAAATTAGCAGTATTTATCTCCAATGAAGATAAAATGTATGCGTATGCCAATTATGATTTTAACCGAAGAGAAAAACCTTATTTCCGAGATGAAATGCTTGCATCAAGAGGAGGAAGTTATGATTTAAACACCAACATCAAGTTTCATAAAGTTAGAAGAGGAGAAAATTTATCCATCATTGCCCGAAAATACGGAGTTACTGTTTCGGAAATCAAAAGATGGAATGGATTAAAGTCTAATGCAGCAAAAGCTGGAGCAAATTTAAAGATTGAAGCACTAGAAAAAGTACCATCCAACACTGCGATAGCATCAAAAGCAGCTCTTAAAAACAACCAAGCAAAAGACACGGTTTCGGATAAAATTTCTAAAGAAAATGAAGACAGAGTTGCGGTTGTAAAAATCGAAAAAGTGTTGTCACCAGTAGATACTATCACCCAAAAGAAACCAAAATTTATTGCCAAAGATCATGTGGTTTCTAAAGATGATAATTTGTATACCTTATCCAGAAAATATGGTGCATCGGTAGATGATTTGAAACAATGGAACCAATTGGAAACCGACATTATTAACGTAGGAAAAACTTTAGTGGTTTGTTATGATGTAGAAGTAGAAGAGGTAGAAACAGCTCAAGAAAAACTAGAGAAAAGTTTAGCAGCCATCACTCCTGTAGAAAAAACAGTTAAAAACAAAGATGTTTTTTATGTAGTGAAAAAAGGAGATACGTTGATTAAAATTTCTCAAATCAAAGGAGTTTCTATTACCGATTTAAAAAAATGGAATGGGATTGATGGAAGCAAAATCAAGCCGGGAATGAAATTAAAAATTAAGGCATAATTTTTGCTTATTTTAGCGAAAATTAACCGACATGAAACTTAGAATATACTTTTTATCGCTTCTTATATTATTAGTTCATACCTCTTGCGAGGAAAAAAACAACAAAGCATCGTTGAGTACCTCTTCTGGGAAAATCAATGCTTTGTCGGTTTTTGTAGATAATCTTTGGTGGAAAGGAGAAGTTGGTGATAGCATACGATCCAAGTTTGCTTCTCCAGTAGATGGTTTACCAACCGAAGAACCTTTGTACAACATCAAACAATACGATACCAAGCTGTTTGACGGGTTTATGACCAATAGCCGATTGATTTTATACATCGAAAAATCAGATCAAAAGAGCTTTCAAATGTTGTCGGATAAGTATGCAAAACCTCAATTAGTTGCAAAAATTAAGGCCTCTTCAGTTCCGGAAGTAATAGAATTGTTGGAACAAAATGACGATGTAATTCTTCGTAAATTCAAACAAATGGAGTTGGCAGAAAACCAACGAAGAATTTCAAAATCGTTGATTAAAAGCAAAGTTTTGGAAGAAAAGTTTGGCATTAAATTAAAAATATCTTCTGCTTACCAAGTAGTTATGAACGAACCAAAATTTGTTTGGATTAGAAAAGAGATACCAGCTGGTAATGCAAGTTTATTGGTTTATGAAGTCCCTCTGAAAAGTGCCAACAAAAATCAAGATCCTATCAACACCGTAATTCAATTAAGAGATTCTATTGGACAAAAACATATCCAAGGGAAATTAGAAGATACTTACATGATTACAGAGGCTTCCTATGCTCCATACCAATTTAATATCACTTTACAAGGCAACCCTTCTTGGGAAACCAAAGGGACATGGGAATTGAAAAACGACTTTATGCTAGGGCCATTTATCCACTATGCCATTCATGATGAAAAGAACCAACGATTGCTATGTTTAGAAGGTTTTTGCTATAATCCTCAATCACCAAAACGCGATTTGATGTTTGAGTTAGAAACCATGATCAAATCGATTCAATTTACCAAATAAATGCAACCCATTTTCCAAACAAAAACTTTTGCAGAATTAACAACAAAAGAGTTGTATCAAATTCTAGCTTTAAGAAGCGAAGTTTTTGTGGTAGAACAAAATTGCATTTACCAAGATATTGACGGAAAAGATATCAATGCTTGGCATGTATTAATGCAATATGATGAAGAGTTGGTAGGTTATGTTCGATTGTTTCAAGCTGGAGATTATTTTGACAAAGCTTCTATAGGAAGAGTAGTGGTATCCTCAAAACATAGAGGGAAACAATTTGGTTATGCTTTGATGCAATTTGCCATAAAAGAAATTGCTACTCTATTCAAAACAAACGAAATAGAAATATCTGCACAATGTTACCTGCAAAAATTTTATGAAAGCTTAGGTTTTCAAACCATAGGAGACCCTTATTTGGAAGATGACATTCCGCATGTGAGGATGATAGCATTATTAAAATAAAAACTTACTATTGAAAGTAAAAAGTGGTTTTAAAAACACACACATTACTTATATAAGATTTATTATCTTTTCTGCTCTTTCAACCACTGCAAAATTTCCTGTTGGTCTAATTCCAATTGTTTTTTTAAATCTACCACAGTGTCAAACTTAATTTCCTCTCTAGTTTTGTGTAGTAATTCCACGCGTATGGTTTGTTGGTACAAATCATTGTTCCAATCAAAAAAATGAACCTCCAAGTGTTGTTGTGTACCATCTACTGTTGGATTGTTGCCTATATTCATCATCCCATAAACCGTTTTACCAAGTAAGGTACTTTGCACAATATATACCCCATTTTTTGGTACCAATTTATAATCGGCAGCGAGTTGTAAATTGGCAGTTGGAAAACCAATGCTTCGTCCTAATTGTTTGCCTTTTTGTACACTTCCGGTTAAAAAGTAGTGGTAGCCTAAATAGGTATTGGCAGTGGCAATATCGCCTTCTATCAATGCATTTCTAATTTTGGTAGAACTCACAGAAATTTCATCTACTTCTTTGGCAGAAATTTGGGTCACATCAAAACCAAATTGTTTTCCAAATTGCTCCAAATCGGTGATATTGGCTGTGCGATTTCTCCCAAAACGATGGTCGTAACCAATAATAATGTTTTGGATGTTGGCATGTTGCACCAATACCTTTTCTACAAATTCTTCTGCAGTTAACCTGGAAAATTCATAATCAAACGGATGCACCACCAAGCAATCAATTCCAAGGTTTTGTAGTAATTCTATTCGTTCTTCAATGGTATTTAACAATTTTAATGATTGATCTTGTTGTAACACCATTCTTGGGTGTGGAAAAAAAGTCAATACCACGGTTGGAGCAGGCGTTTTTTCTTGTTGCTTGAGTAGCTTTTTAATGATTTTTTGGTGACCGACATGCACCCCATCAAAAGTTCCTAAAGTAAGGATGGTTTTGGTAGGTGCTTTCCAATCGAATATGTTATTGATAATTTCCAATGTTCTTTAAGTGGTATGAGAGTTTAAAAAATCTGCAATTTTACGGTCGTTACTCAAACGAGGTATTTTGTTTTGTCCTCCTAATTTTCCTTCGCTTTTCATGTAGGCATTAAAACCATTTTTAGCGATGAGAGTAACTTGTAAAGGTTGCAATACTTTGCCTGAAATCAAATCGTCATAATACACGTTTTGTTTTCGCATGGCTTCATCTAAAGCAGCAGAAAACGCATCTAAATTTTCTGGCAGCTGGTCAAATTCAATCAACCATTCGTGGTATGGCAACCCTTGACTTGGGTTAATTTGCGGTGCCACGGTAAATTCGGATACACTAGCCGGATGGTTCATCAGGGTATTTTGTATAGCTTGCTCTACTTCTTTTCCAATCACATGCTCTCCAAAAGCCGAAATAAAATGTTTGATTCTTCCGGTTACCACAATTTTATGTGGGAATAATGAAGTAAACATCACAGTATCTCCAATGTTGTAAGCCCATAAACCTGCATTGGTAGATAATATCAACACATAATTAATCCCTAATGCTACCTCAGCAACCGTATATCTTTTCGGGTTTTCGTTAAAAAATTCGTCTGCTTTAATAAACTCGTAAAAAATTCCGGAGTTAAGTAACAATAACATACCCGAATCTTTTGGGTCGTTTTGGTAAGCAAAAAAACCTTCAGATGCAGGAAATAATTCGATGCTATCTACTTTTCTTCCAATCAATTGTTCCATTTTGATTCGGTAGGGTTCGTAGTTTACCCCACCATAAATAAATAGTTGAAAGTTAGGGAATAGTTTACCAACCGGCTGTTTTCCTTGAGCAATCAATCGTTCAAAATACATTTGTACCCACGATGGAATTCCGGAAATTACCGTCATATTCTCCGAAATAGTTTCTTGAACAATAGCCTCTACCTTGGTTTCCCAATCGTCTATAATGTTCGTTTTCCAACTAGGCATTCGGTTTTTTTGCAAGTATTTTGGCACATAATGGGCAACAATACCAGAAAGTCTACCTAATTTGATGCCATTGATTTCTTCCATTTCTGGATTCCCTTGCAAAAAAATCATTTTTCCGTTTACAAAATCTGCTTTTTGGGTATGGTAGATGTAGCTTAAAATAGCATTTCTGGCAGCACTAATATGAAAAGGCATACTTTCTTTGCTAATCGGAATGTATTTGGCACCTGAAGTAGTACCCGAAGTTTTGGCAAAATAAAGGGGCTTGCCTTTCCATAACACATCACTTTCCCCGTTTTTGATTCGTTCAACGTATACTTTATGTCCTTCGTAATCTCTTACCGGAACTCGTTCTTGAAAATCACTTATGCTGGAAATATTGTCAAAATTATGGTCTTTTCCAAAAGCTGTATGCTTGGCTTGTTGTATTAATTTCTCAAAAACCTTTTGTTGAGTCTTGATTGGTTGTTTCATCCATTTTTGGTCTTGGTAATGGATGTAATTCGCAAAAAGCTTGGCTGCAATGGATTTAATCGACATACAAATTATTCAAAATTGATAAATTGGGTTGGGTCAATCGGGAAACCATCTTTCCATAACTCAAAATGCAAATGCACCCCAGTAGTTTCGCTTCCTGAGTTTCCTGCCAAACCGATTACTTCTGCAGATTTTACCACATCTCCTTGTGTTTTGGTGAGCAAAGCCGCATGTTTGTACACACTTAAAATACCTTCTCGATGTTTGATGATGATGGTATTTCCGGTAGAGGGAGTCCAGTCTGCAAACACAACCGTTCCATTGGCAACCGATTTGATTGGGGTGTCTTTTGGCACAGCAACATCTACTGCAAAATGCTTCTTTTTGGCATTAAAGCCATCTGTGATAATTCCTTTTACCGGAGAGAAAAAAACCAAACTAACTTTAGAAGCTGCTTTTTCAAATAAATTAAACTTATCTTCTCTATCTACTTGTTCTCGTAATTTTAATTCGTCTTTGGTAGTTTTCATTTTAGAGGTTTCAACCATGGCATCTTTAGCAGCAATAGAATCCTTATCAAAAACCGCATATTCTAATTCTCCACGCAATAATTTCTGTACCAATTCAATATAGGCTTGGTTTTTTTGTAAATCTTTTTCTAATTGTTCTGATTTTAAAGCCAATTCAACCGCATTTTTTTTCAATTCTGATGAAGCATAACCAGGAATATATTCTCGTAATGGCGTAAAAGCAATGATGTAAGTAGTCATGGCAATCAAACTGATGCTCGATATCATGATAAGTACAAACACATTCATCAAGTTTAATTGAAAAGAAAACTTTTCTTCAAAAGTATCTTCGTTGATCAAAATCAGCCGATTTTTGGTCAATAATTTTTGACGGATAAATTGGGTGAATTTTGCGGTTTTTGACATGCGTTTTAAGTAAAACACAAACTTACACAATAATCTTGAATTGCTTTAAAAAATGGACACTTTGCAGCAAATTCAAAGGATAAAAATGTGTAAAACAAATAATTCGTTAGTGCTTTTTTTTCTTTTTTAACGTTGCGTTGGTTCTTTTTGCTAACTTTGTAAGAAATTTAATCATATGAATGCTTTATTATTGCCATTACAAATGGGTCCCATGCAAATTATATTGATTGTTGCACTGGTTTTGTTGTTGTTTGGAGGAAAGAAAATTCCGGAATTAATGAGAGGTTTGGGAAGCGGTATCAAAGAATTTAAGAATGCTGCCAAAGATGATGAGCCTAAGAATAGCAAAGAAGAAGAAAAAAAATAATCTCCAAGCACTTCCTAATCGAAGTGCTTTTTTTGTACATTAGTAAAAACATTTTTAGTGATGCTACATAAAATACCTTTGCAAAACATTCTGTTTTTTGATATTGAAACTGCTTCGGAGCAAGAAAACTTTTTTGATTTGCCCGATGAAAAACAGCACTTGTTCGACATAAAAACGGCCTACCAACGCAAGGACGACTTTACTCCGGAGGAGTTTTACGAAAGGGCTGGAATTTGGGCAGAATTCGGAAAAATCATTTGCATTTCAGTAGGTTATTTTGTGCTAAAAAATGACATTCGAAATTTTAGAGTGACTTCATTATTTGGAGAAGAAAAAAAAATCTTACAAGATTTCACCGACCTGATTAACCAGCATTTTTCGCAAGCATCGCATGTGTTGTGCGGACACAATGCTAAGGAGTTTGACATTCCGTACATTGCCAGAAGAATGATTATTCACGGAATGCCTTTGCCGGATAAAATCAATTTGTTTGGTAAAAAACCATGGGAAGTTCCGCATTTAGATACCATGGAATTATGGCGTTTTGGCGATTATAAAAACTTTACTTCGTTGAGGTTGCTAACCAATGTTTTGAATATTCCATCTCCAAAAGACGATATTGATGGGAGTGAAGTCAATTATGTGTATTGGGTAGAAAACGACATCGACCGAATTGTTACCTACTGCGAAAAAGACGTGATAGCCGTTGCACAAATTTTACTTCGTTTTAGAGCAGAGGAGATGTTAGTTCCAGAAGAAATTAAGCATGTATAAATCGTTCCGGATACACTTCTTTTAAATACTTTTCTTTATTTGCTGCAACTACATAAAAAGCAATGTAGTTGTATGCAATAAAAATGGTAATAACCAAACTCCAAAGTGCTAGCCCCCACCAATTAAAAGTGAAATGGTCAGATTTTAATGAAAATTGAACAAACATTTGCAACGGAAAATGTAAACCAAAACTTCCATTGCCAACCTGAGACAACATTTCGTCAAAAAGGTATTTTTTACCAGAATTTTCTTCTTGTTTTTTTCGATTTCTCCTCAAACTAAAAATCTCGTAAAAAGTATACAACACCAACAAAGCTGCAATGCCAAGCATAAACCAAATGTTATGTTGAATCATTTGAAGAGTAAGCAAAAGTGTAAAAAAGATACTTAAAAACATCCAGCCTTTATTGGATAAGATGGTGTTTTTAAATTCGGTGTAAATGATTTTAAAGTACTTTTTTTCCAAGGCTTTGGTTTTGGTTTCTACCACATCTTGAAAACCAAACACCCCAAATTTTTTAAAAGCTATGTGCAAAGCTTCTTCAAAAGGCAATTTTGGATGTTGTTCCCATTGTGCTTCGATATCGTTGCATAAATGATCTACCAATTCGGTTTGAATATCGTAATGGTACACAAAATGTTCGCGAGTAAAACGATACAATCGTTCGATTTGTTCGGGAGAAATTTTTACAGCCATATTTTTTCTTGAGTAATAATTTTTACAGAAGTTTTGTAAACAAAGGCAACCATCCAAAGTCCAATGTAAAGATTTATCATGCCAAATAAATTTTGATAAGGTGGATGTAAGCTTTCCGCAAATAAAAAGCCGTACATAAACAGCATCATTACTATTTGAAGTCGTTCAATTTTATACAGTTTTTTTCGCAAAACCCATCTTATGTAGCCATTTTGTATCAACGATACAACTACCAAAACAACCATATTCGGAAGGTATAGGGTAAAAACATCAAAAGCTACCTCCCATAAAAAGCTAATATAAAAAGGGATCAAAAGACCTAAACCAGCAAAAAAATATTGGTTTTTACAAAATTTGATAAAAGATTTCACCATGCTAAAATCAAACAACGGATAAGCTTTGTCTATCAAAACTGCTCCATTCACTCGCATATATGGTACAAATACCGTTAAAAAGCTTTGGTTTTGTTCCTTCATCAATACTTCACAGGCACTTGCTACATGGTCTGTTAACTCTTGCAAAATATCGGTATGTGCCACACTATTTTTTTGCAAAAAATTGCGAATCAATTGGATGTTTTCTTTGGTTAACTGAGTTTCCATGTGGGAGATAAAATTTGTTGTACTTGTTGTATAAACTCTTCTAACTCTTGCAATTTGGTTTGGGTTTCCACTTTACCTTTATGGGTTAATCGGTAGTATTTTCGTACCCGATGGTCCATTTCTACCATTTCAACTTCTAAAATACCTTCAGCTTCTAACTTGTGCAATGCCGGATACAATGCCCCTTCGGTAATTTTTACTTTTCCTTGGGTTAGTTCCTTCACTTTTTGGGTCATTTCATAGCCATACATTCGGCCATTTTCCTCTAATAATTTTAAAAGAATGGTGTTTAAACTTCCTTTATACAGGGCATTGGGTTTCATTATCAATGATGAATAAAATTTATTAAAGTCAAATATACCTAAAATTCTTATGCATCAAAATCTTAGGTATTATTTTTCTTTTTCTATATTACTTGTTTAACTGAGAGTCGGACGGAAAGTTTTATTTTTGTCAAAAAAATACGATTTTCCATGACTTACTATAAACTTCGCATAGCCAAAATAATTCGAGAAACAACCAAAGCCATTTCGGTACAATTCCACGTGCCGGATGAGTTAAAAAGTACTTTTGCTTTTCAAGCTGGACAATATGTTTCGCTGCAATTAACTTTAGATGGGCATACTGTTCGTAGAGCTTACTCAATTAGCAGTACTCCTGATAGTGAAATATTACAAATTACCATCAAAGAAATTGCCAATGGTTATTTTTCCAAATTTGCCAACCAAAATTTACAAGTAGGACATTTTTTAGAAGTTGCACCTCCAGAAGGTAGATTTTTGATAGATGCTGTTTCAGGAAAAAATTATTTGGGAATTGCTTCCGGAAGTGGAATTACCCCAATTTGGAGCATGGTTTCTTCGGTTTTAGAAAAAGAAGACGGATCTTCATTTTATTTGCTTTACGGAAACAAATCCAAAGCAGATACTATTTTTTACGATGCTTTGGTGCAATTGCATCAGCAATATCCAAATCGATTTTTCCCACAATTAGTTTTTAGCCAAGAAAGTGCGGATGGTGCCATGTTCGGAAGAATTGATGCTGCCAAAATACATTTTTTAATGAAAAACAATTGGAAAGACGTTGCATTTGAGCAAGTGTTTTTGTGTGGTCCGGAAGAAATGATTGCTTCTGCAGAAAAAACTTTGCTAGAATATGATTTAACGGAAAATCCAATCAAAAAAGAGTTATTCAGCTCAAGTATCAATACACCTGCACCTGAAAATGTTGCAGGGACAACGAAACTTACCATAGTTTTGGATGATGTTACTACGGAATTGGAATTATCTGCCAAACAAACGGTTTTAGAAGCAGCTTTAAAATCAGGTTTGGATGCTCCTTACTCCTGTCAGGGAGGGATATGCAGCAGTTGTATGGGCAGGGTTAAAGAAGGTACCGCAGTGATGGTGAAAAATACTGTTTTAACTGATGCTGAGGTGGCAGAAGGATTGATTTTAACTTGTCAGGCACATGCCACAAGTGCTACTTTGTTGGTAGATTATGATGATATTTAGGAATTTAAAACATGAAAGCTTTATATAATTAACTATTATTACTATAGTTAGTTAATTTTAAAGTGACTTTTTTCAAATTAAGAAATTGACAAAGCCAACTTTTTAGGTTGGCTTTGCTGTTATTATAGGTTTCTTTTTACAAAGTATTTTTCGGAGTTTCCATTTCGTGGATTTCCAATTTCGGGAAAATGAGGAGAGATATTTATACTAAAACCTCACATTCAACCCTAACAAAAAGTTGGTTCCTGCTTGTGGATAAAACCCAGCACCTTCAACTGTAGTGATTTGTCCGGGAACCGAAAAATCATCATTATAAGTGTAAAAATATCCATTGCTTTCATACATTCTGTTAAAAAGATTTTGCACCAACAAAGAGACTTCGACTTTTTCTACCCAGTTTTTTGGCTGCCATGCATAGCCAACATTCAAATCGTGGGTATGGTAGCTCGGTAAAACAGAGTTGTTAGAGTTGATATTCCCCATGTATTGTTTGCTTACATATTTACTTAGCAAATTCACATATAAATTTTCATTTGGTTGAAAACGAATTTGGTTTCCAGCAATTAAATTTGGTGAAAAGGCAATGTTGGTATTTCCTAAATTGATCAATTGGCCGTCTCTTTCAAAAATAAAATCTAAGTTTTTGTTTTGACTCATCGCGATGTTTGGTTGCCAAAACCATTTTTCACTCAATTGGAATAATCCGTCAATTTCCAAACCTAAACGATAGCTATCTCCCACATTTTCTCGCAATGGTGCTCCAACATCATTCAATGCACCGGTTAAAACCAATTGGTCTTGGTAACGCATATAATACACATTGGCACTTAGTTTGTTAATGCCTTTTTGCCAACGCCATCCCAACTCAAAATCGTTTAATTTTTCAGGTCTAGGATTTCCGTTTTCATAATCGTTCCTGTTAGGTTCTCTTTGTGCTTTGGCATACGAAAAATACAATTGCTGGTAATCATTTACTGCATAAGTCAACCCTGCTTTTGGGTTCCAAAATCTAAAATGATCATTTACCAAACCGGTTTCGTTTCCATTGGCTGTAAATCGAACATATCTGAACTGCAAATCACCAAACAAACTCCACTTTTCCCCTAATTTATGGTTTACTTTCACAAAATTATTGAAGTCGTTTTTAGTAGATAAATCATCGTAATAGCGATCTCTTATTTCGCTTTGAGAGGCAAACCGAGCCCAAATTATTTCTCCAAAATGAGCTCCTAAATATCGGTTTAACGATCCCCCAAACAACACATTGGTTTGTTCATTTTTGTATTGAATAGAGTAAGTGGTTCCCCAAAAATCATTGTCGAGCCATCTTCTTCTGATTAAATCGGTTCTATCTATAGTTTCTGCCCCAATAGTTATTGGAGTTAAACCATAGTTGGAAAAGCGTTGGTTTTGTCGGTATTGTTCAAAATATCCTTTTCCGATGGTATAGTGCAAAGCCACATTACTGCTCCAACGATGGTTCCATTTTTCGTTCCAATGTAATTGGTAGTGGTCCTGTTGGTAGTTATCCACTTCATTATCGTAAAACTGTTCGTTGCCATTCTCATCAAAATACAACCCAGCCACGTTATAGGTTCGGTTGTTCATTCGCTTATCAAAATCTTCCAAACCGTACCAAGCTTGATAGGTTATTTGCTTTCCACCAAATGCCATAGCTTTTACCAAGCTTGTTTTTCCTCTGTAGGTTCCTTGTAAAAAATATCCTTTCATGTCAACAAAAGCACGGTCAATGTACCCATCGGAATTGATTTGAGATAGTCGTGCAGAGAACTCCCATTTGTCTTTCAACAAACCTGTACTCACTTTAACGGTGTGTTTACGGGTGTTAAAGCTTCCAAAACTGTTGTTTACTTCAGCATAACCTTTTTCCGAAAAACCATCGGTAGATAAATGGATACTTGCTCCAAAAGCACCTGCACCATTGGTAGAAGTTCCAACACCTCGTTGTAGTTGGATACTTTCGGTAGAAGAAGCCAAATCGACCAAGTTTACCCAAAATGTACCTTGACTTTCGGGGTCGTTGTACGGCACACCGTTCAGGGTAACGTTTACACGAGTTGCATCAGATCCTCGAACCCGAATTCCGGTATACCCTATGCCAGCTCCCGCATCGGAAGTAGTGACTACAGCAGGTAAAAAGTTCATCAAAATAGGTACATCTACCCCTAAATTTCGCTTGGAAATTTCTTCTTTTCTAAGGTTAGAAAAGGTAACAGGAATTTCGTTGGTTACACGAACAGCTGAAACAATTACTTCTTCTAACTTTGTAGTGTCTTTTTCTTTGATTTGTGCGAAAAAGAAGTTCGGAAAGGCCGCTAGGACCAAAATGCTTCTCCAGAAATAGTTTGGAGACAAAACAATTTTTTTCATTCGATATAAAAATTTATACGAATAAAAGGGGTTATTATTCTTGGTGGAACAATAAATAAATTAAAAATTGATTTTCAATATCCCTTGGCAGCATTACCTGCCCAGGTTCATTGGGTATGATCTCAGCTCGTTATTTAGAGCACCCCTTTGAGTCTGGTGCAAAATTATAAAAGAAAAATTATTTTTTGGGGTAAATTTTGAAAAAAAGGAAATAATTAAAGAATCCCTTACGTTCGATTCGTTTCTGGCTTTAGTTTATAAAATAAAGAGATTACCGCAAAGTCGTAATGGTCGCAAAGAAAGTAAAGGTGTAAGTATTTCTTTTATCTTAAAACTAAATAGAATTCACCACTTCTCTAAACGCAACACCCCATTTTCCATCACTCCATAAGTAAAGTAATGCACCCAATCTCCTAAATTAACATAAGTAGCTTGTTCATTTAAAGGGATTTCTAGCGGCAGATGTCGGTGACCGAAAACAAAGTAATCACAAGGCTTTTCTACGTATTTACGTTGTGCGTATAAGTAAAGCCATTCGCTTTCTTTTCCTAAAAATTTTACGTCATCGTCACCAGAAATTAATTTGTTTTTTACCGATAAATACTGTGCCAATTTAACCCCAATATCTGGGTGTAACCATCTATACAACCATTTTGAAAATGGGTGCACAAACACTTTTTTCATTCGTTTGTAGCCATAGTCACCTGGGCCTAAACCATCTCCATGTCCGATGAATAATTTTTTACCCTGTAGTTCAAAAATTTGTGGTTGGTGGTATACCGGAATTAGTAGTTCGTCTTTAAAATAATCTTGCATCCATAGGTCGTGGTTGCCTACAAAAAAATGAATGGTAATGCCATTGTCTCGCATTCGGGCTAATTGTCCTAAAATACGAACATATCCTTTAGGCACAACAGTTTTGTATTCAAACCAAAAATCGAATAAATCGCCTAATAAAAAAAGGACTTCACATTCGTTTTCAATGTGTTGGAGCCATTGCAAAAAACGTGCTTCTCTGGGTTTGCTTAACTCTTTGGTAGGAGCCCCAAAATGCTGATCGGAAGCAAAATATATCTTTTTATTTTCCAACGATAGGTTTTATTTTTTTGCTACAAATTTTGGGTCGGTTTCCATAACATGGCCACAATTTTTGCAGGTTTTTAAATCTTCTGAACCATAAAAATTTGCAAAGTGTGGCAAGAAATCTTTTTCTATGTTGTGTAATTCAAAATACACTTCATGCAATAGTTCATTACATTTTTCGCAATGCCATATAAGACCATCTTGGTATCCTTTGCCTTCTCTTCTTCTTTCAATTACCAAGCCAATGGAGTCTTTGGTTCTTGCAGGAGAATGTGGAATTTTAGCAGGATGCAAATACATTTCGCCTTCGTTTATTTCAATGGCTTTTTTTTGCCCGTTTTCTTGGGTATAAACAGTGATGTTTCCTTTCAATTGATAAAACAATTCTTCCGTTTCGTTGTAATGATAATCTTTTCTTGCATTTGGGCCACCTACAATCATCACGATGTAATCTTCAGATAAAGGATACAAGTTTTTGTTGCCAACAGGTGGTTGTAATAAGGCTTTGTTATCCTCAATCCATTGAAACAAATTAAAAGGCAAAGTCATGTTATTTTACTTCTTTGATTAAATATACATATACCGGAAAGTGGTCGCTAAAGCCAGGTTCGCTAGGGGAATTTCGCAAAGGATATCCTTTATACTGACCTTGAGTTTCGATCATATAAGGCCGGTTAAAAATCCCAGCTTTCCAAAAACGGAAAGATGAATAATCACTTCTCATTAATGGTTCTGTTAAAATCATTTGATCAAACAAATCCCATGCATCTCGGTATGCTAAAGTGCCTATACCTTTTTTAGATAATTCTTCCATTGGGTTATAAAAACCTCCCTTTTTTAAATCTTCCTTTTTTCCGACTGTACCAATAGATTTTTTTATACTGTTATTAAAAGGCCCATCGTTTAAGTCACCCATTGTAATTACTTTAGCTTCAGGGTTAATTGCGTATAAAGAATCCATTATTTTTTTATTCAGGGCACCTGCAGCTTCTCTGTAAGGGCTACTTCTTTTTTCACCACCTGAACGAGATGGCCAGTGGTTTACAATAAAACTAATTTCCTCACCATCTAACAATCCGGTTACCAATAGTTGGTCTCTCGATTTCAACCATTTTTCAGGTTCATCAGTTCTTTTTACTCGCAATGGCATACTTGCAAAACTTGTTGGAACAAAATGAGCTTTTTGGTACAATAATCCCACATCAATTCCTCTTCCGTCAGGAGAATCAAAGTGAATAATACCATAATCTTTTTTCAAAAGCTTTGGCATTTGCACCAAATCTTCCAAAACTTTTCTGTTTTCAATTTCACATACTCCTAAAATTACAGGGTTATTAGGCTGTTGTTCACTTGTTCCTATTTCAGAAATTACTCTTTCCAAATTTCTTAATTTCTGACGATATTTTTTATGTGTCCAACCATTTTCTGGCAAATATTCCTCATCATTTATGTTAACATCTCTGATGGTATCAAACAGGTTTTCAACGTTATAAAAAGCAATGGTGTGAATTTTGTATTTTTTAGTTTGAGCATTTACATTTAAAGTTAACACAACTAAAATTAAAAATATAAATTTTGCCTTCATATGGTGTAATTTTCAGCGAATTAAGTATGATAAAATACAATAATATTATTTTACCAAAAGAGATAGAACAAACTTTTCAACAAAGGTAATTAATAATATGAAAAAATGTAACTTTGTGTGAAATTAAGAATTTTTCATTCTTAATAAATTTATTTAATAACCAAACAATTTATGATGCAAAAAAAGTTATTAAGCGTCTTTTTTTTGACGCTTTGTAGTTTTGTGTTTGGCCAGCTAAACTCTGGATTTAAGGGAGTGGTAGTTGATTCTAAAACATTAAAACCAATGCAAAGTGTGGTAATTACAATTCAAAATACCACCTTAATGAAAGTAACCGATTCATCGGGATTTTTCGAATTTACAAACGTTCCAACTGGAGACTTTTTAGTGTTAATTAAATCTGAAGGATATACTGACCAACTACTTTCAGTTGAATTTGAACCAAATGCAGTTACTGATTTAGGTCAAATTGTATTGATTTATGATGTTTCTAAAGAGGCTGAATTAGGTTTGATTGCTTTAACAGAAAATGATTTAAGTGATGATAATGGGGGGTCGGAAAGTACCTCAGGCTTATTACAAGCAACTAGAGATGTATTTTTACAAGCAGCTGCATTTAACTTAGGACAAGCTCGTTTTAGGGTAAGAGGTTTTGACAATGAATACGGAATCACCATGATTAATGGGGTGGTTATGAATAAGATGTTAGACGGTAGACCTCAATTTAGCAATTGGGGAGGTTTGAATGATGCAACGAGAAATCAAGAGTTTACTTTTGGATCTAGACCATCCGACTATACTTTTGGTGGAGTTTTAGGAACGCAAGAAATCAATACGAGAGCTTCCATTTATCGTCCGGGAACACGTTTAACATTCTCTGCCAATAATACTAGCTATAATTTTAGGACTATGGCTACTCATGCTTCTGGTATGAACAAAGAAGGATTTGGTTACGTGGTTTCTTTGTCTAGAAGATGGGCAGATGAAGCGTTTTTTGATGGTTCAAGTGTGAACTCAAATGCAATTTTTATTAGTGCGGAGAAAAAAATCAATGAAGATCATAGTATCAATTTTACAGGAATTTACTCTCAAAATAGAAGAGGAAGAACCTCACCAAATACAGAAGAAGTGAATAACTTAATGGGAATTAAATATAATTCATTTTGGGGTTACCAAGAAGGGGAGAGAAGAAACTCACGGATGAGAGATGTAAATGAACCGATGTTTATGTTTAGCCATTATTGGAAAATAAATACCAAAACTAACTTAAACACCAACGTTTCTTATCAATTTGGAAAAATCGGAAATAGCCGATTAGATTTTAATAATGTACAAAATCCAGACCCTGTATATTACAGAAATTTACCAAGCTACTTTACTACTTTACACGGAACGGACGGAGATGGAAATACGATTTGGACACCTAATTATCCAGCAGCAGAGCAAGCTAGATTGGCATTTTTAGCTAGCCCACAAGTTAATTGGGATGCGATGTATCGTGCTAATACCTTTCCAATTACAGATGCTAATGGAATAGAAATAGGAAGAGCTCCTGGAGAAAGTGTTTACGCATTGTATGAAGATAGAATTGACGATAAACAATGGAACATAAACACTATCATGAATTCTCAAATTTCTGATAACATTGTGTTGAATGCTGGATTAAATTATAGAAGATTACGTTCTGAAAATTTTCAAATGATGTTAGATTTGTTAGGAGGAGGTTTCTTTAGAGATGTAGATCCTTTTTTTGCTGGTGATGCCTCACAACCTGATTTAAACAATCCAAACAGAACCATTGGAATTAATGATAAATATGGATATAATTACATTCTTCATGGAACAACTTTAGACGCATTTACCCAATTTAAATTTACCTATAGTAAAGTTGATTTTTATTTAGCACAGTCTTATACTAGAACCGAATACCAAAGAGAGGGATTATATAAAAATGGGATTTATCCAAATAATTCTTTTGGAAAAAGTAGATTGGTAGAATTTGATAACTTTGGTTTTAAAGGAGGAATGACTTATAAATTTACTGGGCGTCATATGTTTGACATTAATGCGATATATATGACTAAAGCTCCTAATTTAAGAAATACTTTTCCGAATGCCCGTTTAAGTAATCAAATTACACAGTTTTTAGAAAGTGAAACTATTTTTGGAGGAGATGTAAGTTACATCATACGTGCGCCAAAATTAAAGGCCAGGTTTACTGGTTTTTTCAACAAAGTTAGAAATGCAACTGAAGTTGGATTCTTCTTTGCAGAAGGAATTGGCTTGGTTGGCGAAGATGGTCAGTTAGCTCAGGGGAATGGTAATGCTTTTGTAGCAGAAATTGTTACTGGTTTAGACAGAAAAAACATGGGAGTTGAAATAGGTTTAGAATACCAAATTACTTCTACTTTAAAGGCAACTGGGGTTGCAGCTATTGGCCAATATACTATCGATAGTAATCCAAATGTGCAGTTAAATGCCGACTTTGTTCGTAGAACCATTAATTATGGAACTTCGACCTTGAAAAATTATAAACTTGCCGGAATGCCACAGCAAGCGTACTCAGTTGGTTTAGAATATCGTGATCCAAAATTCTGGTTTATCGGTGCTAATGTAAACTACTTAGCAGATAACTATTTGGATATTTCAGCTATTATGAGAACCAATAACTTCTTTAACAATGATCAAGTACCTATTGATAATATTCCGATTCCGAATGTAGACGAACAATTAGCAAGACAATACTTAAGACAAGAAAAGTTTGAAGATTTCTTTATGTTAAATCTAACTGGAGGAAAGTCATGGAGAATAAGTAGTAAGAACAGAAACACTTTTGGCTTCTTTGCTAGTATAAATAACTTGTTAGATATTAAGTATAGAACTGGCGGATTTGAACAAGGTAGAAATGCTAACTTTGTACAAGTAGATCAAGACCATGCAGGAGGAGTAAGAGCATTTGGGCCTAGATATTTTTATGGTTTCGGCAGAAACTACTTTATTAACTTTTACATTAACTTATAATTACCTAGTAAATCAAAATATTATGAAAGCAAATTATTTAAAACTATCTATCTTAACCTTGTTTACTGTTAGCGTATTCACAAGCTGTGTTAAGGATGACGATTTTGAGATTCCAAACTTTAATTGTAATGAAGTTAATATAACTGCCAATAAAACCTTGGCTGATTTGTATGCCTTGGCAGGAACTACTATCCAACAATATCCGGAAGTAATAGGAGGAGATGATTATTTAGAAGCTTATGTAGTTTCTTCTGATAGAGGAGGTAACTTTTTCAAATCTTTATCCTTACAAACAGTTCCAACACAAGCAAATCCGCAACCACGAGGATTTAGTGTTCCTGTTGATGTTGTAAGCTTGTCAAATATTTTTGAAGTTGGGAGAAAAGTTTATGTAAAATTGGATAAAAGATACTATAATATCACTAATGGGTCGTTAATTATTGGAGAAATTTTTATCGGATCAACCGGCACTGTTTCTGTTGGTAGAATTTCTCCATTTGACTATGGAAATGTATTATTCCGCTCATGTGAAGTAAAGCCAGAAGCTGATTTGGTGAGAACTTTAAGTGTAAATGAAGCTAAACAAGATATAAACTTGAATACTTTAATTGAATTAGATGGAGTACAGTTTGTTGATGCTGCAGTTGGTAAAACTTATTTTGACCCTAATGCTGTGGTAGGTGGTGCCACAAACCACTTGTTAACAGACGGTACAGGTAATACTGTTATTTTTCGTACTAGTAGCTTTGCAAACTATGCGGGCCAAGTTGTTCCTGGTGAGAATGGCAAAGTAAGAGGGGTGATGACTAAATTCGGAAGTGATTATCAATTTATTGCTCGTACTTTTAATGATATTCAATTAACCAACCCTAGAGTTGAAATTGATTTTGCTCCTCCAATTGTTGGGAATAACTTAACTTTCTTTTCAACACTTAACGAGAACTTTGAAAGCTATACCGCTGGAACCAATACTACCGGTCAAAATAATTTCCCAATGTATATTAATGATGCAGTAATTGGACCAGCTTATTGGAGATGTCGCTCTAATGGTACTCCAGCAAACAAATTCATTCAAATGACGGCTTTTAGCACTAGTTCAGCATGTAAAACTTACTTTATAGTACCAGTTAATTTTACTGCAGCAAACACATTCTCATTCCAATCAAGAGCAAGTTTTAATGTTGGATCGGTATTAAAAGTATATTATGCAACCAATTATACACCTGGTGGACCAATTAATATGGCTAATTTAACAGACATAACTTCAACTTTTACTATTTCTACAGCAAATAGTGCTACTGCAGCATTTACTCCAAGCGGAACTTGGAATATCCCTGCTTCTCTAACAGGGAATGGTTACATTTTGTTTGAGTATACAGGGTCTGCGGTTTCTAGTCCGGCTTTAACTACCAACATGGATTTAGACAATTTAGTGATCAACTAATATCAATAAGTACAAATTTTTAAAAATGGTCGGGATTTTTCCCGACCGTTTTTATTTTACATCTATACGCATAATTTTATTTTTCCCGGCAACCACCAATAAATTTCGGTTTATCCATTTGGCAACATACATCCCTTTTTCTTCCGATATTTTTTCCCAGCTCATACCTCCATCTTTGCTATAACTGATGTGGTGGTCACCAATTGCAATGACTTCTTTTCCTTTTCCGTTGGGACGGTATTGTACACAAGTAATGTAACCAGGATTGGAAGAAGTTTTGATTACTTCCCAAGTTTTTCCACCGTCTTTGGTATGGATGAGGTTGTTTTCTTTATTATTTGGGTTGGTGTAATCTCCACCAGCAATCATTCCAATTTTTTTGTTGTAAAAATCCATTGTGTAAGCTCCTTGGGTCGATTTTCCTTGAATGATAGGCAAAGAGATTATTTTCCATTCTTTTTCTTCTTGCATGAAAAGTCTTGAAGCTTTGCCACCTGAAATAAGGGATAATTTATCTCCAATTAATTTCATATTGCTATTACTTGCTGCAAAATGTGCTTCTTCTGGTTGGTAGGTAAAAGTATTATTTTCAAATTTTAAAACATTCTTTTTAGGATTGTAGTAAAATAAACGTAGTTGCAAGTTTTCATCTGGATCACTTAATCCAATAAGACCATTTTTAGTAGTAATTAAAGCATCATAAAAGGCAGTTTTTAAACTATCAGAGAAAATTAACTTTACTTTGTTTGATTTCAAATCTATTGCATAAAAATTGCATGGAGAGGAAATAGAAATTGAAAACAACTTGTTTTTTTGAATTGCAATGCTTCTAAATTGTTCGTTATTAGAGCTAATTTGAAAGGATTGTTTCTCGTTGTTTTTTAAGGAAACACATCCAATCTTGGACTGTGTTCCTACGTACCAAAGTTGGCCATTATTATATTCGATAGCTCTAATGCTAATACTATCCGTTAAAATAGTACTGCTAATAAAAGTTTGGCCTATGCCTATTTGTATCGATAAAACGGCTATTATATAAAGTGTTTTCATACATACAAACTTAGCAAAATGGATCTACAAAAAAACCGCTATCCTAATGGAAGCGGTTTTTTTATGGTTTCAGATAAGAGATTATTTTTTTACAATCATAAACTCA
>CAZAHJ010000011.1:0-37414 GCA_964485115.1 uncultured Flavobacterium sp. | reverse complement strand
ACAAATATACAAATATTTTTTTTAAACTTATATTGAAAATCAATTAGTTATTATTTTAAAAGATAAATATTGATGAATATTAACTATACATAAACTACTTATTATCAATAATAAAAAACAATAAAGGATTAAAAAGAATTTAAAAAAGCATTTTAACAATTTACCAAAGATTTAAATATCAAATTTCAAATATAAACTCAATTAGTTCTAACGATACCTTATTGATTTGTCTTTAATTTTAAACAAGTGCTGCAATTAGTAAATCAAACTAAATAAATCAATACGCACAAATACATATGAATCATATTTTTAAAGTTAAATACTTAAACTTTTACTTTACTTTAATATAAATAGAATCTAAACTAATACCACCCATATAATAAACCTTCATGTACAGTAATTTATTTATAAAAATTAACTTTCTCAAAAAATAAATTACTTTTTAAAATTTAAATTATACCAAAAAAGCATTTATTTAGTGATTCCTTGAGTTTGTAACCAAGCTTGGTAGCTTTTTGCGTTTTTCTGATGCTCTGCATAAGTCACTGCAAAATCGTGGTACCCAAATTGGGTAGTACTTGCACAAAAATACAAGTAGTTATGTTTCTCAGAATTTAAAACTGCATCAATTGCAGAAACATCAGGCATAAAAATTGGTCCGGGCGGCAAACCATTATTTAGATAGGTATTGTAAGCAGAATTGGTTTGTAACAAAGTGGATGTGACCCTTTTGATTTCTTCTTCAAAATTCTGGTTTTGTAGTTTGTAAGCAAAGATAACTGTAGGATCTGCTTGCAATGGCATGCCTTTTTGGATACGGTTTAAATATACTCCTGCAATTCTCGGACGTTCGTCTGCCTTTACCGATTCTTTATGTACAATAGAAGCCAAAGTAGTTACCTGTGCTGGGGTTAACCCAAGAGCCTTGGCTTTTTCCGCTCGGGTTCCGTTCCAAAATTTCCAATATTCTTTGCTCATTTTCTCGCGAAACTTACTGACCGGAGTATCCCAATAAAACTCATAAGTATTAGGTAACAAAAGAGTAAATGCTTCTTCTTTGGTTAATTGGTGCTCTTGTAAAAACTTTTCGTTTTGAAAAGCTTCCACTATCGAGGCACTATCTGCTTCAATTAATTTACTGATTCGAGAAGCAAAGTTTTCCAAACGCTCTATATTATTAAAGGTGACTTTTACAGGCACACTTTTTCGCAATGCCAAATAAATTTGAAAGTTGGTCATTCCTTTTTCCAACCGAAACTTACCGGATTTAATTTTGATCGGATAGTTTTGTTGTTGTGCCCAAGCATCAAAGGTTTCCCAATCTTTTACCAAAGGCAGTAAACTTTCTTTTACCGTTTCATAGTTGGCATTAGTAGGTATGTACACAAAAGCTTCTTCACTTTCAAAATTAGTGTTGAGCACCAAAACGGTTAAATAAATTTTAATGGCAAAAAAAATAAATAATACCAAAAAGCCTATGGAGGCATATAATGTAATTTTTTTTAATCCAGGGTGTGGCATGGTTTAAATTATAAAGTTTTATTAGCATAAAATTCACTCGAAAGCAACTGATACATGGCTTCGTCATGCCACTGGTGTCGGTGCAAAATCCAATCTCTTTTGGTACCAACCAATGTAAAACCCAAACTTTCAAACAGGTAAATGCTGGCTTGGTTGTGGGTTAAAATATTGGCATACACTTGGTGTACCATCCATTCTTGAAAAACAAAATGTAAAGCGGTTTGCAAGGCATCTTTTCCAAATCCTTTTTGTTGGAATTCGGGTACCAATGCAATGCCAATGCCAACCCTTTTGTTTTTGGGGTCAAAATCGAAAAAATCAAATAGACCTATGGCATGTTTGCTATTTTGTAGAGCGATTACCATTCGGTATTGCTTGGCTTCGTAAATGTCTTGTGCTGCTTGTTGCAAATAATTTTCCAATAAATGAACACTCCAAGGCACTTGCTGCTGGCTTAACAACCATTCTTCCGGTTGGTTTTCCATTTGCAACAAAAGTTGCAAATCCTCTGGTTCCAGAGGTCTTAAAAAAATATGTTGTCCGAGTAAGGTATTCATTTAAGCTTGGTAGTTTATAAATCCGTCAAATACTTTTTCTGCTGGACCGGTCAAGTACACTTGTTCATACCCATTTTCGGTTGGGGTAAATTGCACGGTTAACTTGCCTCCCAATACCTGCAAGTGGATTTCGTGTTGTGAGGTTTGTTTGACATAATGCATAGCAATGGCAGCAGCTGTGGCTCCTGTGCCGCAGGAATACGTTTCGTCTTCTACACCTCGTTCGTAAGTACGAAGTAAAAAAGTATTTTCATCAATAGGCTCCACAAAATTTACATTGGCACCTGCTTCTCCATACATTCCACTATATCTTATTTTGGCTCCAATTTTTGGCACCTCCAAATTTGCCACATCTTTGGTGAGCTCCACATGATGCGGAGAACCGGTATTTAAAAAACAATGTGTGGGTTGGTTTAGCACTTCCGAAACATCGGTCATTTTTAACTGCACCAAACCATCCGGGTAAATATTGGCTTTGTGCAACCCATCAATAGCCATAAAAGCAGTGCTGTTTTGAATGATGCCTAATTGTTTGGCAAATTGCACAATACTTCTACCTCCATTGCCACATAGGCTACTTTGGTTGCCATCTGAATTAAAATACACCATTTTAAAATCTGACATTTGGTCATTTTCTAACAAAATCAATCCGTCTGCACCAATGCCAAAACGTCGATGACACCACATTGCAAAAAGTTTGGTATCATATTTGGAAATAATTTTATTGCGATTATCTATCATAATAAAGTCATTTCCTGTGGCTTGGTATTTGCTAAATGGAAGTAAAATCATCAAATTTTATTTTCTGAAGCACAAAGATAATCAATGAAACGTTAAGGATTGTTAAATAGCGTTAAAGCCTATTTATAATGACAAATAAAAAATAATTTTACCATGTTAAACTTAAAAACCAAGTTTATGAAGAACACGATCCAATTATTCGGAATTTCACTTTTAAGTGGTTTTATTGCCATTGCAGGGTACAAATATTTTTCAGAAGATAGCTCTGTTTTTGGCAACCAAGTTACTTTAACAACAGCCCCAAGTTATACCAAACCTGTAGGTTTATCTACTTCGGTTTTAGATTTTACCGAAGCAGCCGAGAAAACGGTAAACCATGTTGTACACGTAAAAAATGTGACTTTTAGAACGGTATTTAATCCGTATGCCGAGTTCTTTTTTGGGCAAAGTGGTCGTCAGCAAGTACCACAAGTTGGTACTGGTTCTGGAGTGATTATTTCGGAAGATGGTTATGTGGTTACCAACTACCACGTAGTAAAAGATGCCCAAGAATTGGAAGTAACTCTTAACAATAACAAAACATACAAAGCCAAATTAGTGGGTTCCGACTCTAAAATGGACATCGCTTTGATCAAGTTAGACAGTAGCGACAAATTTTCATATGCAGTTTTTGCCGATTCTGACCAAGTGAAATTGGGAGAATGGGTTTTGGCAGTAGGTAATCCGTTTAACCTTAACAGTACCGTTACTGCAGGAATTGTTTCTGCTAAAGCTCGAAATTTAGGAGATACCGGGATCCAATCCTTTATCCAAACAGATGCTGCGGTAAACCCAGGAAATAGCGGTGGAGCATTGGTAAATACCCGTGGTGAATTGGTAGGAATTAATACCATGATTTCTTCCAATACAGGTTCCTATGTAGGATATTCATTTGCGGTACCATCTAACATTACCCGAAAAATTATTGAAGATATTTTAGAATTTGGCAACGTTCAAAGAGGTGTTTTAGGAATTGAAGGTGTTGAATTAAACAGCAAAGCAGCAGAGGAATTTGGTGTAAAAGAAACCCAAGGATTCTACGTAAACAAAGTGAACAAAAACTCCGGTGCCGAAAAAGCCGGATTACAAAAAGGCGATGTGGTAGTGCAAATAGACAGCCAACGCATTGCTTCGTTTGCAGAAATGTCGGGGTATTTGAGCTCAAAACGTCCGAATGATGAAGTACAAGTGATGGTAAAACGAAATGGAAAATCGTTGGTAATTCCTGTAAAACTCACTAAGAAAGAGCTACTAAATGTAGAGTTTAATGGATTTGAATTAGAAGAAATTGCCGCAACAGACAAGCAACGTTTCAAAATTAAAGAAGGTGTAAAAATCAAAGAAATCAATAACGAAAAATTCAAACAATACGAAAACTTGTTAAAAGGAAGTATCATTTTGAGTATTGATGGCAACAAAGTTGTGGATATGGAAAGTGCTTCCAGAATTTTAGGCTCTAAAGCCGATAACCAAACAGTAGAAATGGAAGTCATCACACAAAATGGCAGAAGAATTCAGTTGATTTTGTAAAATCAATTAAAAAAACTTAAACAAATCCTGTGAAAACTTCACTTGTTTCACAGGATTTTTTTCTTAAAAACAATTAAATTTCCCTTGCATCCTTTACATTTTTAATACATTTGAACAAAAAAAATTGAATCGATTCATTTATATATTTCTCTTTTGTTTGGGATGGCTTTATGGACAAAATAATTCTTTCCCTAACAATCAGGAAGACCCCAAAAAAATTTACATTGAAAAAGCTGATTTTTTTGATGTAAACCAATCTGAAATTCCAGATGCCGCTTTGTTGCGAGGAAACATCATTGCAAAGCATGATGGTGCAGTATTGTATTGCAATACTGCCTATTATTTTAAAAAAGAAAACTACATCAAGTGTTTTGGAAATGTGCGATTGGTACAGGGAGATACCATTACCATGACCAGTGAATATGGAGAGTATAACGGAAATAACAAGTTGGCATATGCCCAGGATAATGTGGTATTGACTTCTCCAAACTCTACCCTCAAAACAAGTTTGTTGCATTTTGATCGTGCCACCCAAGAAGCGTATTACCGAACTGGAGGTACTATTTATAGTGGTCAAAACACTTTAGAAAGCATCACCGGGACGTATTACACCAATGCTAAAATGTTCAACTTTCAACAAAAAGTACAATTGTTTAATGGCAGTGCTACCATTAACACCGATTTTTTAGATTATTACGAAGTAAACGGACATGCCTATGTAAAAGGACCTTCTACCATTAAGGACAAAGACACCTTTATTTACACCGAAAAAGGATTTTATGACACGAAGTTGGATGTATCTGATATGGACAAAAATTCTTACATCTTATATAAAGATAGAAGAATTGAAGGCGATTTTATTTATTACGACAAAAAAAGAGATTTCTCTAAAGCCACCAGAAATGTCAAGATAACTGATACGGTGAACAACATGATTGTAACCGGACATTACGGAGAAATGTACCAAGCCAAAGATTCGGCCATCATCACCAAAAGTGCTTTGGCAAAAACATTAATGGAAAATGACACCTTGTACACCCATGCACAAAAAATGATTTTATCAGGCAAACCAGAAAGCCGAGTAATGCGGGCTTATTACAATGTGCGTTTTTACAAATCGGATATGAGTGGCAAATGCGATTCGTTGTATAGTGACGAAAAAACTTCAATTACCCAACTCATAGGAAATCCGGTATTGTGGAATTTTGAAAACCAAATGACTGGTGATTTGATGCACTTAATCCATAACAAAGAGACCGAAAAATTAGACTCTTTAAAAGTATTCAACAATACCTTTTTGGTTTCAAAAGACACTTTAGGAACCGGCTTTAACCAAGTAAAAGGTGCCTTTTTAAACGGAAGATTTGAAGACAACAAACTGCGTGAGGTTGATGTGATCAAAAACACGGAAATCATTTATTACCTTAGAAATGACAACCAAGAAATGATTGGCATCAACAAAAGTGTTTGTAGCAAAATCAATATGTTGGTACAAGGGAATACCATGGAGGACATCACTTTGATGGACCAAGTAGAAGGGGAAATTTACCCGGAAGACGAACTCCCGGAAAATGCCAGAAAATTACGTGGCTTTATATGGCGACAAGACGAACGCATCCAAAGCGTTGACGATTTGATGCCAGAAGAAGAAAAAGTATTCGACCTTAAAATGAAACAAGAAGCTCGAGAAGAAAAGGAAAAGACTGCCCCATGAATTTGATTGACGATTTTTACCAATACCAAGCCCAAACCACTCCTCATCCGTTGGCCATGAAAGTATCGCATGCCAAAGGAAGTTTTATATACGATACTTCTGGCAAAGCTTATTTAGACTTTGTTGCAGGAGTTTCTGCCTGTAGTTTGGGGCACCAACATCCACGAATTACCCAAGCCATCAAAAACCAATTGGATTTGTACAGCCATGTAATGGTGTACGGAGAATATGCCCAAGGTCCGGCAGTTGCTTTTTGTAAGCTTTTAGTAAAACACTCCCCTGCCCCACTAGACAAAGTATATTTGGTAAATAGTGGTACCGAAGCCACCGAAGGTGCTTTAAAATTAGCCCGAAGGGTTACTGGCAGAAGCCAATTAATTTCGTTTCATCATGCGTATCATGGCAACACCATGGGCTCCTTATCGGTCATGGGATTTGAAGAACGCAAACAAGTATTCCGACCTTTGGTTCCGGATGTAGATTTTATCACCTTTAATAAGGAAGAAGACCTGTTAAAAATCACTACCAAAACAGCGGGAGTAATTGTAGAAAGCATCCAAGGAGGAGCTGGATTTATCCAGCCCCAAAATAACTATTTGCAAAAACTAAAACAACGTTGTGAAGAAGTTGGTGCGATGTTGATTGTAGATGAAATCCAGCCGGGCTTTGGAAGAACCGGTAAATTATGGGGCTTTGAAAATTACGGTATGATACCTGACGTTGTGGTAATGGGAAAAGGCATGGGAGGTGGCATGCCTGTAGGAGCATTTATGGCGGCTTCCAAGCACATGGATTTATTGAGTCACGACCCAAAACTCGGACATATCACTACTTTTGGTGGACATCCGGTAATTGCAGCAGCTTGTTTGGCCACTTTACAAGAGGTGGTAGAAACCAACCTGATGCCTGCATGTTTGGAAAAAGAACAATTGTTCCGAAAATTATTGGTACATCCTTTGATTAAAGAAATTAGAGGCAAAGGATTGATGTTGGCTGCAATGGTGGAAGACCCCGAAATTACCAATCAGGTAGTGTTGCGTTGCCATGCAAAAGGATTGATTTTGTTTTGGTTGTTGTTCGAAGGAAAAGCCATTCGCATTACTCCTCCACTAACCATTAGTGAAGAGGAAATAAAGCAAGGTTGTGCCATGATTTTAGAAACTTTTGAGGAAATTCATCAGGAAATGAATACCGCATCATCATCCTCTAAAAGATAATTCTCAACCATTTAGCGGGATTACCAAAAAAATTGTTAATTAAATTGTTTACAAACTTCCAACAAGCAACCTTCATTATTAACCCACATCTGTTACTTTAGTATTAGTTAACTTCAAAATCAAAAGCGTATGCATTTTAGTCCTGAAGAAGAGAACCCAAACTTACCGCTCTCTAAATTCGAAAGCATGCTACGAAATAATAAAGTGGAGTTTTTTGACTCTGAAGAATTTGAAGAAATCATTCTACACTATTTAGATCAAGGCAAAGCAACTTTAGCTAAGCGGGCATTAAAACTAGCCTTAGAACAACATCCAGGATCTACTGGTTTACAATTAGTTCATGCAGAAATTTTGATTTATGACGATAAGGTAGAACAAGCTGATTTGATACTAAACAAATTATTAGCTGTAGAACCTTTTAATGAAGAGATTTATATTCAAAAAGCAAACATTTACTCAAAAAAAGACCAACACGACAAAGCAATTGAACAATTAAAAGTGGCAGCCCAATACACCGAAGATCCTGCAGATGTGTATAGCTTAATGGGAATGGAGTACTTATTTCTGGACGAATTAGAAGAAGCCAAAAGATGTTTTAAAATTTGTTTGGAAGAGGATTTGGAAGACCAAACTGCTCTATATAACATTGTATATTGTTATGAATTTTTGAACCAAGTAGAAAATGCCATTTTGTTTCTGGAATCTTATATCAACCAAAATCCATATAGCGAAATTGCTTGGCACCAACAAGGTAGATTATTGTACGATTTAAAAAAGTATGAAGAAGCTTTGACGGCTTTTGACTTTGCCTATATGATTGATGAATTTTTTACAGGTGCTATGGTAGAAAAAGGCAAATGTTTAGAAAAACTAAAACGATTTGACGAAGCTATTTTATGTTATTTAAACTCTTTGGAGTTAGAAGATGCTTCTTCCTATGTATTGCTTCGTTTAGGAAAATGCTATGAGAAAATAAGCAATAAAGCCAAAGCAATTGAATATTATAGCAAAACAGTTCACGAAGACCCGTTACTTGACAAAGGTTGGGTAGCCATTACCGATTTTTATTTACGCCAGGAAGATTACAATAAAGCCCTGTATTTTATCAACAAAGCCTTGGCTATTGACAACGAAAACCTTCAATATTGGAAACGATTTGCACGCATTCATTATTTGTTAGAAAATTGGGAAGATGCGGTTTATGGCTTTGAAAAATCAATAACCTACGGAGAAACTCATGTAGAAAGTTGGTTGTTGTTAGTTGATACCTTGATTGCACTGCAAGAAAACGAAAAAGTAACCCAAGTGTTGTTAGATGCAGTAGAAGTTTTTCCGAAGCAAACTGATATTTTGGCTCGTTTATCGGGTTGGATGTTTTGGAACCATCAAACTGAAAAAGGCATTTACTATTTAGTGGAACTACTGCAAGAAGAAACCGAAGCCTTGGCAATTTTTGAAGAAATGTTTCCGGAAGTGTACACCTCAGAAATGGTACAAAATACCATTATACAGTTTTTTCAAAATAAATTGATGAATTAAAGCGAAATCAATCTTTTAACAGATGCAATTAACCAACCTAAAAAAAGTTTTGAACTTATAAGTGTTATAGAGTAAAGAAATTTGGTCGCGGTTCACTCCAGAGTAGTTTTGAAAACTCGTTATAAGGAAATAGCTCTAGCTCATTTTTTAAAATGGAAAACTTCAAAATTGTAGAACTTTGAGATATCGGACAAGAAGCACCTGATATAACTATTAATGCTAAAGGGATGTTTTTAAATATTCAAACAGCATTCTTACAACTAATTAAACGATGTAATATTTTATATCAACTTCTCCTTTAAAAACTTTCCGGTAACCGAATTCGGGTTTTTAACTATTTCTTCCGGTTTACCAAAAGCAACCACTTCACCTCCTGCTTCTCCTCCTTTTGGTCCCATATCAATCACATAGTCGGCACATTTGATCAAATCTAAGTGATGCTCAATAACCAATACCGAATGGCCATTATCTACCAAAGCCTGCAATGATTTTAGCAATTTGTTAATGTCATGAAAATGCAATCCGGTGGTAGGTTCATCAAACAAAAACAAGGTTTTTTCTTTGGCACTTCCTTTGCCCAAAAAGGTTGCCAATTTAATTCGTTGTGCTTCACCTCCTGAAAGGGTAGAAGACGATTGCCCTAATTGTACATACCCTAAACCAACTTCTTGCAATGGCAGTAGTTTTTGTACTATTTTTTCTTGTCCGTGTGAACGGAAAAAATCAATAGACTCGTCAATGGTTAAGGAAAGAATGTCGAAAATATTGTGTGCTTCAAATTGCACTTCCAACACTTCTTTTTTAAATCGTTTGCCTTGGCAGGTTTCACATTCCAAGTGCACATCTGCCATAAATTGCATTTCAATAGTAACTTCACCTTCCCCTTTACACACTTCACATCTACCCCCATCTACATTAAACGAAAAATGTTTGGCTTGGTAGTTTCTAAGTTTAGAAAGTTTTTGTTTGGCAAACAAATCACGAATTTCATCGTATGCTTTCACATAAGTCACCGGATTGGAACGTGAATTTTTACCAATCGGATTTTGATCGATGTATTCTATTTTATGCAAGTGCTGAAAGTTTCCTTTCAACTCGGTAAACTGTCCGGGTTTGTCACCCACCCCTAAAATCTTTTTCTGTAAGGCAGGAACTACAATTTTTTTGAGCAAGGTGCTTTTGCCACTTCCCGAAACACCCGTAATTACCGTCATCACATCTAACGGAATGTTTACATCGATGTTTTTTAAATTATTTTCGCGAGCACCAATAATTTGTAAAACGTTTTTAAAAGTTCTGCGTTTCTTGGGTACAGTAATTTCCTTTTGTCCGTTTAAATATTGGGCTGTTAACGATTTACTTTTCAAAATGTCCTGATAGGTTCCTTGTGCCACCAAGTTACCTCCTAAGCTTCCTGCTTCCGGACCAATATCTAACAAATGATCTGCCATTTTCATGATGTCTTCGTCATGTTCAACCACAATCACCGTATTGCCTAATTTCTGTAAATTCCGCAAAACTTCAATTAGTTGAATGGTATCTTTTGGGTGTAAGCCAATACTAGGTTCGTCTAATATATACATCGACCCTACCAAACTGCTTCCTAACGAAGTGGCCAATTGGATGCGTTGCGATTCTCCACCCGACAAACTATTGGAAGTCCGGTTAAGGGTTAAATATTCCAAACCAACTTTGCACAAATAGTCTAAGCGGTTATTGATTTCGATAAGCAATCGTTTGGCTACTTGTTGTTCGTATTCGGTTAATTGAATGTTTAGGAAGAATTCCCGAACTTGTAGGATAGATAAATCTACCAATTCCGGCAAACTTTTACCATTTACTTTTACATAAGAAGCTTCTTTACGCAATCTTTTTCCTTCACATTCCGGACATTTGGTTTTGCCTCGATAACGCGATAACATCACGCGATTTTGGATTTTATAGTTGTTTTCTTCCAACTCTCTAAAAAAATCATGCAAGCCGGTAAAGTATCTATTGCCTTCCCACAAAAGCTTTTTTTGTTCTGCAGTAAGCAAATAATATGACTTGTGGATAGGGAAATCAAATTTATACGCATGGTTGATGAGTTGTTCCTTATACCATCCCATCGATTCTCCTTTCCATGGGGCAATGGCATTTTCAAACACGGATAACCCGGTATTTGGCACTACCAATTCTTCATCAATTCCAATAATATTGCCATAACCTTCGCATTTTGGACATGCACCATACGGATTGTTAAAGCTAAATAAATGGATGTTCGGCTCTAAAAAGTTCATGCCATCTAACTCAAATTGGTTGGAGAATTCAAATTTCTCCTCTGCTTCCATCGATTGTAAAAAGCAAACGCCTTTTCCTTCATAAAATGCAGTATCTACGGCATCTCCTAAACGATGGTAAAAATCTTCTTCGTGCCTAATTACCAATCGATCTACCACCAACCAAATTTCGGTATTATCTGGTATGGGCATACCAATCAAATGCTCCATATCTTGCACTTGATTTCCAATAAATACCCGTTGAAAACCTTGTTGCAATAAGGTGTTTAACTTTTGCTCTAAACTTCTGCCTTTTTCTAAAAAAATTGGTGCCAACAACAACCATTTACTTCCCTCAGTAAAAGATTGGGCAGTTGATATCACATCTTTTACCTGATGTTTTTGTACTTCTTGTCTGGAAATAGGAGAAAAGGTTCGGCCAATTCGGGCATAAAGTAATTTTAAGTAGTCGTAAATTTCGGTAGAAGTTCCTACGGTAGAACGGGCATTGGTGGTATTTACTTTTTGCTCAATGGCTACAGCCGGAGCAATACCCTTGATGTAATCTACTTTTGGCTTGTCTAACTTTCCTAAAAATTGTCGAGCATAAGAGGATAAACTTTCTACATATCTGCGTTGACCCTCAGCATACAAGGTATCAAATGCCAAACTCGACTTCCCGGAACCAGACAAACCAGTGATTACTACCAACTGGTTGCGAGGAATAGCCACATCTAAGTTTTTTAAATTGTGCAAGCCAGCACCCTTTATGATGATGTATTTTTTAGGATCTAAATTGGCAAAATCTTCCACATTCATGCGTTGAAATTTTCAGAAACGCAAAGTTAGTTTTTTTTGGCTGGTAGAGTGTTACACGGTTTAGAATAAAAAATTAAATATTCAGAAAACCAATAACAGTTATAAATTTTATCAAATAAAAGATTTATTTTTAACTTATTAAATAATCTAAACTAGCTGCATATTCATTCTTGAAACTTCAAAAAAACATGAGAGCAAAGCTATTTATACCTTCCTTTTATTACTTACTGATTATTACAAATTACACCTTTGCACAAGACACTTTTTCTATCATTGCAATGGATAGCATTACCAAAGAAATTGGCTCTGCCGGTGCTACTTGTATTCAAGGTATTGGTGATAGGGATTTGTCAGAAATCATTACACAAATCATTCCAGGTGTTGGAGGAATGAATAGCCAGGCATGGGTTTGTATTCCGAATATCAATTTACAAAACGGGATGAAACAAATGGCATTGGGTAAAAATCCATCTGAAATAGTAGCTTGGTTAAAGGTGAACGATTCTTGTAGGTCTCAAAATTTTAATGCTGCATACCGTCAGTATGGATTGGTAATGATGGACTCCAAAGGAAAAGTAGAAACTGCTGGCTATACCGGAAGTAGTGCAGATGATTATAAAGCAGATTTGCAAGGAAAAAATTACAGCATTCAAGGAAACATTTTACTAAACGAAACTGTTTTAAAAAAGATGGAACAAGGTTTTTTACAAACCAATGGCAATTTAGCTGAAAAACTGATGGGTGCCATGCAAGGAGCAAACTTTGCAGGAGCAGATGCCAGATGTTTAGAAGCTGACACTTCCTCTACCATAGCCTATTTAGTGGTATACAACGCCACGGATGATCCGGAAAAACCAAGCATTAAAATATGGGTGGGTGAACAACCTAAAGGGGTAGAACCAATTACAGAATTACAAAAAAAGTGGGATACATGGAAAAAACAATAAAAAAATGCCGATATATCGGCATTTTTTTAATCGTTTAAAACATGGTAAGCTATTAAACCATCAATTGGTCTGCGTAAAACATTTCCAATTTTGATACCATGACTAGCAAGTACTTGCTGTAACTCTTCTTTTAAATAAAAAGCAATAGAACCAACAAAATGAACAGGAACTTGGGTACATTGGTCGTATTGCTTGATGTAATTTTCAACAAAATCTTCCATTTCACTTAATATGTATTTTTTACAAAATGGATTGTCTTTGTGCTTGATTAAAAATTTGGCATACTTTGCCAAATAGGCATTTGGATTAGGTTCTTTGTACAAATGATGCTTAACAATATCTGGATCGATGGAGAATTCTTTTTCAAATTCTGTTACCAATACTTCAGGCATTTTATTAAAGAAATACCCTCTGAGTAAATGTCTGCCAAATCTGTTCCCACTACAGTCGTCCATACAAATATATCCCAACGATTGTACTTTTTGATGCAACTGAACACCATCAAAGTAACTGCAATTAGAACCGGTACCTAAAATACAAACCACTGCCTCTGCACCTTTTGGTGTGGTAGCAAAAACGGCTGCATAGGTATCTTCGTACACATTGATTTCGGCATTTACAAAATATTCTTGGAATACTTTTTTCAAGAAAAAACGCATTCTATCTGTACCACATCCAGCACCATAAAAATACAATTGTTGTACTTTTTCTTTGTTGTGTTCGATATCAAACTTATCGTTTAATCGAGAAATGATTTCTTCTTTTTCTAACACTTCGGGGTTTAACCCAAGGGATTGGGTGGTAAAAAGAACTTTTCCGTTGCTATCTAAAGCAATCCAATCTGCTTTGGTAGAACCACTATCTACAAGTAATTTCATATGTGTATTTTTAACCTCACCCCCTAGCCCCTCTCCAAAGGAGAGGGGAAAAGGTAAATATTATTATTAAACTTTACTTGTACAAGATACCAAATAAAAATTAGGTATATGATGCATTTCTTTTAATTGCAGTCACAATACTACAAAGAAAAAATCCATTGAAACTGATACAAGTACATACGATGATAGATTAATCAAAGTATAATTAAAAAAAATGTCCTACCGAAATCATCGATAGGACATTTTTATGTAAGTTTTATTTTAAAGTTGCAATATGGTAAGCCAAGTCTACCAATTTACTAGAATAGCCATATTCATTGTCATACCAAGATACAAACTTAAAGAAAGTACTATTTAATCCGATACCAGCTTTAGCATCTACAATAGAAGTTCTGCGATCAGAGATAAAATCTTGTGATACTACATCGTCTTCTGTAAAACCTAAAATTCCTTTCATGCGTGTTTCAGAAGCATTTTTCAACACAGCCATTACTTCGTCATAGGTAGTTTCTTTAGATAATTTCACCGTTAAATCAACTACAGAAACGTCTGCTGTAGGTACACGCATGGACATCCCTGTTAATTTTCCATTCAATTCCGGAATTACTTTTCCTACTGCTTTAGCAGCACCAGTACTTGCAGGAATGATATTTAACAAAGCAGCTCTTCCTCCACGGAAATCTTTTTTAGAAGGCCCGTCTACGGTTAATTGGGTTGCTGTAGTAGCGTGAATGGTAGTCATCAAACCTTCAACAATTCCAAAGTTATCGTGAATTACTTTAGCCAATGGAGCCAAACAGTTGGTAGTACATGAAGCATTTGAAACGATGGTATCAGATGGTGTTACTTTGTCGTGGTTCACTCCCATTACAAACATTGGAGCATCTGCAGATGGAGCTGAAATGATTACTTTTTTAGCACCACCATCAATATGTAATTGTGCTTTTTCTAAAGTGGTAAATATTCCGGTACACTCAGCAACAACCTCTGCCCCAACTGCATCCCATTTTAAAGCTGTAGGGTCTTTTTCTGCAGTAACACGAATGTGTTTTCCATTAACATACAAATTGCCGTCTTTAACTTCAACTTCCCCTTTAAATCTTCCGTGTACAGAATCGTATTTCAACAAATATGCTAAATGATCTACTTCCAACAAATCGTTGATTGCTACAACTTCTACATTATCTCTTTCGAAAGATTCTCTAAAAACCAATCTTCCAATTCTACCAAAACCGTTAATTCCAATTTTTACCGTTGACATAATTTTTAATTTAATTGTTTATTGAATTTGTTATACTGACATGATATCAGAAACTCTTACTAATTCCATATCTATTTGGGTATGCCCTTTGATGGCTTTTTCCAATGGTGTTAATTCGATTTTATCGTTAATCAAGCCTACCATATAATTTGATTTGCCTTCTAACAATGCTTCTACAGCTTTTACTCCCATACGAGAAGCCAAAACTCTGTCAAAACACGATGGTGCTCCTCCTCTTTGCATGTGGCCAAGTACCGAAACTCTTACATCATAATCCGGTAAATTTTGATCTACATAGTCTTTTAATTCAAAAACGTTTTTACCCGTTTTATCTCCTTCTGCAACCACCACAATACTGGAAGTTTTTCCGGACTTTCTACTTCTTTCTAAAGATTCTAACAATCTATCTAATCCCATATCTTCTTCTGGAATTAGAATTTCTTCAGCTCCTGAACCAATTCCGGCATTTAAAGCTATATGCCCTGCATCACGTCCCATGACTTCAATAAAAAACAATCGGTTGTGAGAGCTTGCAGTATCTCTGATTTTATCAATTACTTCAACCACTGTATTTAAAGCAGTATCATAACCCAAAGTATGGCTCGTACCGTTGATATCATTATCAATTGTTCCGGGAATTCCCAAAACCGGAATTCCAAATTCTTGATTAAACACCATTCCTCCGGTAAAACTACCATCACCACCAACCACCACCAATGCATCAATTTCAGCTTTTTGTAAGTTTTTAAAGGCTTTTTCTCTACCTTCTTTGGTCATAAATTCTTTAGAACGTGCAGATTTTAAAATGGTGCCTCCTTTATTGATGATGTTTTGAACCGATCTTGGTCCCATTTCTTTAAAATCACCTTCAATCATCCCCTGGTAACCACGATAAATTCCAGTACATTTAATTTGGTAAAAAGTACATGTTCGCACTATTGCTCTTATAGCTGCGTTCATTCCAGGAGAATCTCCACCTGAGGTCAAAACCCCAATATTTTTAATATTTGATGTCATAAATTTTCAACTAATAAACACTAAAACAAAGCATTGAATAAATCTAAAAAAACGTTAATTTTTCAACCTTAGATTGTAAAATTAGTAAAAAAGGATGGAAAAAAATAGCCAAAAAAGTCATTTTGGCAAGTTATGACAGCTTCAATCGTTTTCGTTGATAAAAAACTTTGCGAATAAAAAATTAAGAATTGATTAGTCTATTTCCGGAGGGGTATCTTTAGGTTTTTCTGGTGCTTTTTTACGCTTATCTTCATTTCTAAAAGCATCAAATTCAGTTGGAAAACTTGAATCAGGCAATTCAGAATTAGAGTTGGTATTGGTGGAAACCGTGGTTTTCTTTAAGAATTTTTTTCGCAATTCTCTAAAATTGTTAAAATCAACTTGATAAGTCAAACCTATACCTTGGGTAAAGCCAATCCCTTCTCCAATAAAATTGATGTCATTTTCTCTGTTAAACACCCGCAAATTCAAGGAACCATCGTCATTAACTCGGTACAATAATTCCACATTTCCAACAATAGAGGTCTCATTTTGTCCTCCAACTGGCACCCCAAACTGACCATTTACAGAAACTCTATCGCTTAAATTAAAGGATGTTCCGAAATTTACCGTAGCATCTTGTTGTACATCTGCAAATCGATTACCGGGATTATACACCACATTAAAGGAAACCTTGCTATCGTTGTTATTAAACAAATTCCCGAAAACACTACTTGCCGACTCAAACAAATTGTTGTAAACAGCATCTTGGTTTAACAAACCATTATTGGCATTGTAAAAAGAGCCTGTGGCTAATAAATATATGGCCTGTTGGTTTCTGGTATCTTTATCTGCTAATTGGGTTTCAATTTCAGAGCGTAAGATAGAGGTTGCCGTAGGAAAATCAATAGTAAAATCCGGATTTGGATTTTCTAAATTTCCGTTCAATACAATTCCGACTTCTACAGGTAATCTTCGGTTAGAAGGTGCTGCACCTTGTAATAATAAGGACGGATTTACTTGGGCTTTGTATATTGCTTTTAAATCAAGTTGAGCCTTCATTGGGTCGCCATCCCAAATAATACTTCCGTATCTTTTTACATAAAAACGCTTATTGAAAATACCTCGATAAATGTAATCATAAGTACCTTCATACACCTGATAATCTCCCCACATATTAAACTTTCCGTTGGTATTAATTTCCATCAACACAGTACCTCTACCCTTTCCTTTCATCCCGTGACCTGATTCGGTATCTAAAATAACTTCAATTAATGCATTCTCATTGATGTCCAAATCAAATTTTAACTCTAATCCTCCAACATTTACACCTAGATTTTTAGAAATTTCAGTTTGGTTTTTTTCTTGTGGAGATAAAAAGTACATAAATGAATTCTCTCCCACACTTTGGTTGTTATTGATAGGTATTCGAATGTGTGTTCCTTTTTCCGATTTGGCATCAACCGTGATTAACAATGAATTTATTGGACCGCTAATTCGTGCACTTCCATCAATATAAGCGATACCATAATACAAGCTTTCATCCGTTAATTCGGTATCTAATGCCAGCAAATTATTGGAACGAATTCCAAAATCTAAATTCCAATTGCTAAAATTTCGATGTTGGATGGCACCATTTAAAAAACCTTTGGTTTGAAACTTGGTGTCTTTCATTTCGATGTTTCTAAATATAAACTGACGCTGTGTAATATCTACTACTGAATTTTCGGTAAACTCATAATCTACATTCAAATAAGGTATTTTAAGTCCGGCTTGGTTTAAAAACAACCTACCGTTTATTTCGGGTTGTTCCCAGTTACCGGAAATATTAGCAGTACCCGAAACCAATCCTCTGATATTTGAAATTACTTCAGCACCTAAGGTTTTAAAAGCTCCAATGTTAAATTCATTCATTTCTAAATCTAAGTCCCAACTTGGGTTAGTTTTACTTGTAATGATATTGCCCTTCAACTTAAAATTTTCTTGTCCTGATCTGGCCAATATCGCTTCTACTTCAAATTGGTTTAACGATTCATTTCCTTGAATGTTTGATTTTAATGTTCCGAAAGTTATGTCGTTTAAATTCAAATCATTGATTTGGATGTCGGAGTAAGGCTGGTAAATCCCGTCTTTTTGTTTGATTTTAAGAGCTCCATTCACAATCCCTTTCATAGAAAAATCATCTATTTCGGGTAGAATGTTTTGAAGTGTAACCTCTTTGAAATACAACTGTAAATCCTTGTTGTTTTCCTCTAAAGGCCCAACCAACGAAATGGCTTGCTCATCGTGTACCAATTGAATTTGATCAAAATAAAAACGTTTCAGCTTTTTGTCAAAAATCAACCGATGTTTGTCGTCATTATTCGGATTAATTTTCCAAACAAAATCACGTAATGCAATTTCAGAATCTCTAAAACCAACCACATTTTCATTTTGTTGATTGATGGTATGGTATAAGTTAAGTACATAATTGTCCTTGGCTTTTTTACCTCCTTTAAACTCGGTTCGAACAAACAAACTGTCCTTTTCGGTAACATTTAAAATGTTGATGTCATGTAAATCGTAAAATTTGGTTTTGAGGGAATCTACCGAAACGTATGCATTATATAAAGGATTTTTGTTGTCAATTTGCAAATGGATTTTATGCAATTGCAAATCATCCACTTGAAGTGATGGTGTTTTAAAATCTAAACGAAAAGTATTTTCATTGCTTTGAATTCTTCCTCTTAAGGTGGTATTTTGTCCGAGTTCGATTTGTGGATAAAAAATCTCCACTGCATTGGAATGAATGTTCAAGTTAAAACCAACATATTGGTCTTGCTTTAAAGGATTTGGCTTGTAATTGGAATACATACTTCCTAAAGCATTTTCTACCATTTTACCAATTTGTTGAAAGCTATATTTTCCTACAATTCTTCCTTGAATAAAATCATCCGAGTCAAACAAAATGGTTCGCACTTTGTTTTCATCAAAACTTGAAGTTAAAAACCATTCATGAAAAACATATACCTTTTTTGAGTTTTGATACGACATTCCTTGAATATCTACCAAACCGTGTAAATTATCAATGCTGTTACCAATCAAATCAGACTTTACATATCCTTTGAATATTCCTACGCTATCAGATTGGATCCATTTGGTGGCCACCAAATCGGCATAATCAATTTTTGCATCAAACTGATAAGCATTCTCTTTTTTAGAAATATCAATTAAACCATCAAAATCCATAAATAAATTAGGGTCGTTTACATGAAATACCCCTTGAAATATTGGCTTTTTAAGTTTTCCGTTTACGCTAATATTTTGGTAAGGATAATTATTGAATTCAAACAAATTTACTTTACCACTAATGATGGTATTTACAGTTTCAGTATTAAATCCTTTGCCATCAAAAAATGCATCAACAGTTACCAATTGAACCATTGGCTCGTTGATTAATTTTCCTAAATGAAAATTATTTGCCTTTAAATTACCTTGGTAACTGGCATTTTCTATATCTGAAACTCCAGTAAAAACCAAATCTGATTCTACGTAACCCAATGCACTTTCTACAACCACATCGGTAGTTAAGGTTTGGTAATTTAATTCAACATTTCCGGAAACAGACATTACACCAAATTTTTTGAGCTCTACAGGCAAACTTTTTCCTAAAATAGACGGAATTAATTGCGTTAACGAACCATAATCAGATTGTAATTGCTTTAATTTGGCTTTGATTTGGTACGTGTTTTTTTTACGATCAAATAAATTTTCAAAAGTTAAATCTCCAAGTAATTTTAGTTGACTTCCTTGCACTAAGGAAATATCTACCAAATCAAATCGGTTAAGTGTTCCAGTTAAATTTCCTTTTAATTGAAAATCTAAATCAGCCCCTAAATCTTCGTAAAAAAAACGAATATCATTAGAGTTTACATTAGAATTTGCTAATTGAATTTCAAACATTACTTTATTGTTAAAATCCTGAAAATCTTCTCTTTTGTACAACAAACTTACTTGTCCTTGGATGTTAGAACGACTCGTTTGTAGCTGCAAATCCTTTAATGAAATATGCGTTTTGGTGTAGTCAAAATCCGTTTGTATTTTGGTAATGTCTAAACCTCTGTAATCTTTCATGCTTAATTGGGCAATGTACCCATGTACATTGGGGCCTTTCACAGTAAAGTCTTTCACCAAAGCATTTAAATACCTAAAATCCACATCTTTTGGATTTTCAGTATTCAAATCGGTCATTGCAAACCTAGAATTGATTATTTTAAGCTGATCCGAAGTCAATAAAAACTTTCCACTACCGGGTTTTCCATCATCAAAAACTGCAACAAATTGATCTAAGCTAGAATCTTTTTCGTTTGGATATTGGATGATGTTTAAAAACAAACGATTGGCTTCAATAGAGCCAAAAATCATCTTGCCATCCATCCATCTTTTCAAATCCAATAAATTGGTTTTTAACTGACCCACTGCAATTAAAGTATCTTGGTGGTGATCTTTGATTAATATTTCTTTGATTTTAACTCCACCAAAAATATTGATGGCAATTTTCTCTAAATGAATATCCACACCAGTATCCTTTTTTAAAGAGGTAGTTGCGATGCCTGCCAAGTAGGTTTGCACTGGTGGTATTAGTAATAAAATTCCTAGAAGAAATATCAAAGCAATGATTCCTCCAAACAACCAAAAGAATAATTTTTTAAATCTTCTGATAAGAAAAGTTTTAAATTTGCACGAAATATAAGGATATTCTGCTCATTTTTGATACAGAATATACCTACAAATGTAACCAATATTATGCCAAACCAAAAAAGCGAAGAAACTTATATTTTAGCCATTGAAAGTTCGTGTGACGATACTGCTGCTGCTGTGCTAAAAAACCGAAAAGTTTTAAGCAATTTGGTTGCCCGACAAGCCATACATGAGCAATATGGTGGAGTAGTTCCTGAATTAGCTTCCAGAGCACATCAACAAAACATTGTGCCTGTTATTGAAATGGCTTTAAAAAAAGCCGGCATTACAAAAAATCAAATAAATGCAGTAGCCTACACACAAGGCCCGGGACTTATGGGTTCTCTATTGGTTGGAGGAGCATTTGCCAAATCGTTTTCGCAAGCTTTAGGAATTCCATTATTGCCTGTACATCATATGCAAGCACACATTTTAGCTCATTTTATTGAGGAAGAAACCCAAAAAACGCCTGAATTTCCTTTTATTGCATTGACCATTTCTGGTGGTCACACGCAGATTGTTCAAGTGAATGATTTTTTTGACATGGTTGTACTAGGAGAAACTACAGATGATGCAGTAGGTGAATGTTTTGATAAAACTGCAAAAATTCTCGGATTGCCTTATCCGGGAGGACCGTTGATTGACCAATTTGCGAAAGAAGGAAATCCGAAAAGATTTGCTTTTACCATTCCAAAAATTGCAGGATTGGATTTTAGCTTTTCTGGATTAAAAACCCAAATCATGTATTTTGTACAAAAAGAAGTACAGAAGAATCCGAATTTTATAGAAGAAAATAAAAACGACATATGTGCCTCTGTACAACACACCATCATTCAAGTACTGATGGAAAAGTTGCATATGGCTGTAAACCAAACCGGAATAAATCGAATTGCTATAGGAGGTGGTGTTTCTGCCAACTCGGGTATTAGAAACACTTTGAAGCAAGCAGAAAAAGATTTTGGTTGGCAAACTTTTATTCCAAAATTTGAGTATACTACCGATAATGCAGCCATGATTGGTATTGTAGGATATTATCAATATTTACAAGGAAGCCATGCCAAAGTGAACGGAATTTCCAAATCCAGAATGCCTTTATAATGCAGTTATTTTACAACGAACACTTATCGGAAAACGAAACTATTTTCACTTTTGACAAAGAGGAAAGTCGACATCTGTATAAAGTGTTGCGAAAACAAACTGGAGATGTGATTCACGTTACCAATGGTAAAGGTTTTTTATTTACAGGTGAATTGACTTTGGTTTCGGAAAAAAAATGTGCGGTTGAAATTACAGACTCTAATTTTTTTGAGCGAAAAAATCCTACTATTTGTTTGGCAATTGCCTTCACAAAATCAATCGATCGTATCGAATGGATGTTAGAAAAAGTAACTGAAATTGGTATAAGTAGCATCCAACCATTGCACTGCGAAAGGTCAGAACGAAATGCCTATAACGAAGAAAGACTGCAAAAAATATTGATTTCTGCCATAAAACAATCTAATCAGTTTTGGCTTCCCGAATTAAAAACCATACTTCCGTTTAAAAAATTTGTGGAACAAGCAGTTGGTGTAAAATTTATAGCTCATTGCGTGGAAGAAGATAAAAAAGAATTGAAAAACTGCATTTCAAAAGATTCCTGTTTTACTATTGCCATTGGCCCTGAAGGAGATTTTAGTCCAAAAGAAATAGAGCTTGCCATTAAAAACGAATTTATCCCTATTGCTCTTGGAGAAACCCGACTTAGAACTGAAACAGCGGGATTGGTAGCGGTTCATACCATACACATTTGCCAATAAAAAAAAACTGCCCCAAAAGGCAGTTTTTAGTTATAATAATTGTTTTTATGGCATTTGAGGTAATAACACTCTATTCAATACATGAATAACTCCATTATCTGCTTGTACGTCAACAGCAACAATTCCAGAAGCTCTATTAGAACCATCTGTAACATTGGCAATATTACCGTTAGTTCCAGGTAAAGTAATGGTATAAAATGTATTTGCTAAAAGCGGATTAACAATTGTATTTCCATTAGGCGTTAATGCACTTGACAATACATTTCCGCTAGCCACATGGTATCTTAGTACATTTGCAAGTGTAGATTCACTTAAACCTGCAATACCTCCCGGTTGCAATTCAGTATCTAAAGCAGTAAATGCGGCATTGGTTGGTGCAAACACAGTAAACGGACCAGCACCATTTAGTGTTGAAACAAAATCAGTATTAGGAGTTAAAGTGGTTAATGCAGTAACCAAAGTAGAGAAGTTAGGATCGGCAGTTGCAAAAGTGGTTAATTTAGGTAAAGTAATCACAGCATCTACGATGTGAATGACACCATTGGAAGCTAAAATATTCGGAGTAGTTACATTAGATGTTCCATTAATTCTAACACCTGATGCAGTGTTAATATACATACTTAATGTATTAGTACTTGAAGCACTTCCTTTAGCCAATGTTTTTACATAACCGGTAGAAAGTCCACTTGAAATGTTATTTCCTAACACCACATGATTTAATAAAATTTGAGTCAATACCGGAGTTGGTACTTGTTCTAGAGAAGTAAATCCTAAATCTTCAAGTAAATTTTGAAAAGCTTGGTTAGTTGGTGCAAATACCGTGTAAGGCCCACCAGTACTCAAGGTGTTTAGTAAGTCGGCTCTTTGTAACGCTTGTACCAAAATGGTCAAATTAGAATTTCTAGAAGCCAAACCAGCAATAGAATTGTCGATTGGTCCAGAAGTTTCGTCATCACTACATGCAGTGAAAACAGTCATGCTTAATCCTAAGAAAAGGAAAGCAACAAGTTTTAAGGTTTTTTTCATAGCTTAAATTGTTTTAAATTTTGTTTAACAAACATACGTAAAACATTAAACAATATAAAAATTTTTATAACAACCTTAACATTAATGATTTGTTAAAAAAACACAACTACTTGTACTTAAGTAAAAAAGAAATCAGCTGTTGAAAGGCTTTGCTACGGTGACTAAATACATTTTTTTGTTTTAAAGTCATTTCTGCAAAAGTTTTGGTTTGACCATTTGGAATAAAAATTGGATCATAACCAAATCCCATTTGACCACGAGGTTGTAAAGTGATTGTTCCATCAATAACTCCTTCAAACAAATGTATTTGTTGGGTATCATGATAAGCAATTACTGTTCGAAAACGAGCATGTAAATTACTTTTATCCTTTAGGTTACTTATCAGTAAATCGATGTTTTTTTTGTCATCTCTTGGTTCTCCTGCATACCTGGCAGAAAAAACTCCTGGAGCTCCGTTCAATGCTTCTACTTCTAAACCGGAATCATCTGAAAAAACAGGCTGTTGAAAAGTATCGAAAATAGTTTTGGCTTTTAAAATGGCATTCCTTTCTAAGGTATTTTCGGTTTCAGGTATTTCAGTAAGATAGTTTAAATCGGATAAATTATTTATTTGGAAAAAATCCGGTAAAAGTGAGGCAATTTCTTTGGATTTATTGGAATTGTGTGTCGCAAAAATCAAGGAGGTCATTAGGAGCTTCTCTTTTTCAATACTTTATATTCTTCATAACAATCGCTAATTGCATCTAAGATCTGCAAATCGTTAGCAGTTTTGATGAAGGTTTCAGAATAGTTACAACGTTGCAAAATTTCCGGGATTTCGTTTTTGTCAATACCTAATAATACTGCAATGGTTTCTCTGTCAAATTTAGATTCCAATAACAAACGAACGGAGTCGTCTTTTTTGGCATCTTTTAGTTTTTTTAATTCTCTCGGTTTTTTTCCGAACAAATTATACAATGCATCTGCTGGATTAAATATAGAGCCTAAAGTTTTGTTGATGGCATTTGGCGAGCTTTGCCCGGCTTCATATCCGTACTTTAATCCTTGTATATCGTATCGATAATTTTCTGCTAACGGAATGTTCAAAGCATCGATTTGTAAATACCCAGTAAGATTGTATCTGCTCACTACTACTTCTTCTAGAGCAACAGCTTTACTGGTTAATTTTATCTCTGCAATTTTGTTTTTAACCCAGTCGTTGGTAACTCTTACTCTAAGAGATTGATAACCTATATAAGAAAAATGTAAAGTATCGTTTACTTCAGCAACAATTTCAAAATTACCCTTTTCATCAGTTATGGTTCCCTTCACTGCATTTACGTTTACTACGTGCACACTGGTTAAGGTTTTACCCGAAGTTTCGTCTTTTACCACCCCTTTAACCTCAACTTTTACAGAAGCATTTTGTGCCAATAAGAAAATTGGTAGGAAAAAAAGAATATATAGCCAATGCTTTTGCATGAAGTTTAAATGAGCTTATAAAAATACAAAAATAGGCAGCAGGTTATAAAGCAACTTTCAATTTTTTAAAAAATTAACGAATTAGTTAAAAATATATCGAATAATTCTGATTTCAATTTAACTATAAAAAGCTTTTTTAATTGAAAATGAGAAGCTTAAATTGCAATAAGTAGCCCATTAGTAGCTTATTTGATTATTATGACGTACCTTTGCACCGAATTTAAAAAATACGAATGAATTTATTTCAACAATTAGGTTTACAAGATACGATTTTGCAAGCCATCCAAGATTTAGGTTTTCAAACACCATCGGAAGTACAAGAAAAAGCAATTCCCCATTTACTAGAACACGATACCGACTTAGTCGCTTTGGCCCAAACGGGCACCGGGAAAACTGCAGCATTTGGTTTCCCATTGATTCAAAAAATTAGTCCTGACAACAGAAACACCCAGGCATTGATCCTTTCTCCTACCAGAGAATTGTGTTTGCAAATTACCCAAGAGTTAAAAAACTATGCCAAGTATGTACCTGGTTTGCATGTGGTTGCCATTTATGGTGGTGCAAGTATTACCGAACAAGAAAAGCTAGTGAAAAGAGGTGCACAAATTATTGTAGCTACCCCAGGAAGAATGAAAGACATGATGAGCAGAGGTATGGTAAACATTTCCAAAATCTCTTATTGTGTATTAGATGAGGCAGATGAAATGTTGAATATGGGCTTTTACGAAGACATTACTACCATTTTATCAGATACTCCAAAAGATAAAAAAACTTGGTTATTTTCAGCTACCATGCCTTTTGAAGTGGCTCAAATTGCTAAGAAATTTATGTACCAACCATACGAAATTACGGTTGGGACTAAAAACTCTGGTTCAGCAACCGTTTCGCATGAATTTTATGTGGTAAATGCAAAAGACCGATACGAAGCGTTAAAGCGTTTGGCAGATGCCAATCCGGATATTTTTTCGGTAGTTTTTTGTAGAACTAAAAGAGACACCCAAGCCATTGCAGATAAGTTAATAGAAGATGGCTACAATGCAGCTGCTTTGCACGGTGACTTATCGCAAGCACAAAGAGATACGGTGATGAAAGCTTTCCGTAACAAACAGGTGCAAATGTTGGTAGCAACCGATGTGGCTGCAAGAGGGATAGATGTAAGCGATGTAACCCACGTAATCAACTACCAATTACCAGACGAAATTGAAACCTACAACCACCGAAGTGGAAGAACTGGTAGAGCCGGAAAATCAGGTATTTCGATGGTAATAGTAACCAAAAGCGAAATAAGAAAGATACACGCTATTGAAAAAATCATCAAACAAAAGTTTGAAGAAAAAACCATTCCTTCTGGAATTGAAATTTGCGAAGTACAGCTATTCCACTTAGCAAATAAAATCAAAGACGTAGAAATTGACCACGAAATTGATAGCTACTTACCTGCCATTTACGAATTATTAAAAGATTTAACCAAGGAAGAGTTGATAAAGAAAATGGTATCGGTAGAGTTTAATCGATTTTTAAACTACTACAAAAAGAAACGCGACTTGGTTGCAGATAGCAAAGGTGGAAATGTAAGTCATGAAGAAGTTGGGGATACCGTTAGATATTTTGTAAATATCGGATCGAGAGACCAATACGATTGGATGACTTTAAAAGACTTCTTGCGTGAACAATTACAAGTTGGTAGAGATGATGTATTTAAAGTTGATGTAAAAGAAGGTTTTTCATTCTTTAATACCAACCGAGAACATTTAGATACTGTAATGGGTAAACTAAACGGAATGGAATTAGATGGCAGAAGAATTAATGTAGAAATTTCTAAAAATGATGGTGGTAGAAACAACAATAGAAGAGACCACAACGGTCGTGATGCAAAAAAATACTCTGGAGGCGGAAGCAGAAGCGGAAGCGGAAGAGATTTTAAACGCAATACCGACAAACCAAGAGGCGATAGAAAAGAAGGGAATTTCCCTGGAAAACGTTCTTTTGAAGAAGCTAAAAACAGAAGAAGCAGAAGAAGCTAATTAATCAGCCTAGCTAAAACAAAGATGCCTATCCTTTAAAAGATGGGCATTTTTTATTTTATAATCTTTACCCAACGTAATCCTTTTTGCAGCAATTGATGTAATTCCTCTGAATATTGCAAACGATATTGAAAGTACCAATAAAACAGGGTAAACAAAATAGACTTTACAAGAATATTTAGCAAAGGATGCCAATTAAAATCCCAAAAATAAAACAATCCAAAACTTAAAGCAGTAAATAATAAGGTATTTAAGGTTTGCCAAGTAAAAGGAAACAAATGCATTTTGTTTACCACAAAAAGTAACTTTACCAAACTGTACAAAAACATGGAGATTAAGGTAGCCATTGCCACTCCGTTAATGCCATACAACGGAATCAACCACCAATTCAAATATACGGTTACAAATACCAAACTCACCCCTAACAACAATACAGCTTTATAATATTTTGAATTAAAAATGATAGAATTGTTATTTCCTAAAATCAAATCGAAGTATTTGGAAAAAGCTATCAAAAAAACTACCCAAATGGCTTTGCCATATTCTATTGGCAGTAAAGCATACACTTGATGGATATTGATAAAAATTCCAATCATGATCCAACCTCCAATAATTTGTAAATTGATAGAAGTTTTTTGATACAACTCTTGCAATTTTCCCCATTGGTTAGAGCTCATCAATTCTGCTGTAATAGGATGCGTGATTTGATGCATGGCCCTTAATGGTACCGAAATAGTTAATGAAATAAAAATGGCTACCGAGTAAAATGCATTCTCACCAATGTCTAAATATTTTCCAATCATGAACTTGTCAATATCTAGTAACATTACTGCTATGCTTGAAGAAAAAACTATAAACACCGAATATACGATTACAGGTTTCCATGGCATTTGCAATCCTGCTGAAATTTTTGGCATTCGAACTTTAAAAGCATAAAAAGCAATTCCGATAGTTACGATTCCGTACAATAAAACCAATAGCCAAACAAAACACTCTTTGGAAATCCATCCAACATATACCAAAAACAATCCTAGGGAAATGAGAATTCTTAAAAAAACTTCTTTTAAAAAATTCCCAAAAACCGACTTTTTATGCACTTTCAACCAAGCATAAAAAATCTCAAAATAAGCCATCATGATGGCAACTCCCGGAATAATCCAAAAATAAGATTCAATAATCGGGTTTCGCGAACTTAACCATTGGATAATTTCCGATTGAAAAATAAAAAGTAGAATAAAAAATGGCACCATAAACAAGATAGGAAGCAACAACATACCATTTAAAAACTTGCTTTTTTCCTCTTCGGTTGGGTAGGTTGGGTAAAACTTAACCAAGGTATTTTGAAAACCAAATGCCAAAAACGGCATGAGCAAATTAGCTGAAGAAAGCACAAATGCAGTAAGTCCGTAAAAATCTTTTCCTAAAATTTGGGTGTACAACACCAAAGTATTTACCGCACCAATCACAAATCCGATAAAGGTGAACAGGGTATTTTGGATGCTTTGCTTTTGTACGATGCCCATTTTGTTTGGTTGATGATGATTAAGGGTTAATGGTTAACGGTTGATGGTTGATGGTTAATAGTTTATTTTCACTTTTCACTTTTCACTTTTCACTAATAATCCCCGCCAATTTCTTAGAAATATTTCTTCTATGAAAAGCTTCTATGTTGGCATTTTCATTGGCAATGTTTTCGTTTTTTTGATACTTTTCAAACCAATACAAGATTTTGGTTTTTAAAGCTACTTTTTGAGAATAATAAAAATAGTTTCCTCCTTTGGTTTCTTCTAATATACTGTGTACATCTGAACCTTCAGGTCCCAAAGCAATGATTGGCTTTTGAGAAGATAAATACTCAAATAATTTTCCCGGAATGATGCATTTGGTTTCCGGACTATCAATTTCAATCAACAATAGTAATTTACTTGTTGCTTGAATAGCCCTTGCCTCGTGATGAGAAACATACCCAAAAAAGCGAATGTGGTTTTCCAATCCATATTCTTTGATCGTTTCTACAATGTCTTCACTTACTTTTCCTGCAATTTGTAACGTAAAGTTTTTTACAAATGCTTCCTGTTCTTGAATTAATTCTTGCAATACTTCCCATAAAATAATTGGGTTCCGATTGGTGAGCCATGAACCGATGTAGGAAATTGTAAACTGCTTATTTTCGTATTTTTTTAATTCATCTGAAGCAAACGATGCTAGTTCATATCCATTGGTCAATACATGAATTGGTTTCTTGGTCTTGGCCAAAAACTCTTTCTTAGTTGTTTCACTTGTAACAATTATTTCAGAAGCTTTTTGCAGCACTTTTTCTTCTAATTGCAGATGTTTTTTTTGAGCAAATTCACTTAAATACAATGCCTGATGGTAGCCAATGGTTGTCCAAGGGTCTCTAAAATCTGCTATCCATCTTATGTCTGGATTTTTCTTTTGATACTTTAAGCCAATCAAATGCAAACTATGTGGTGGTCCGGTGGTAATGAATGCCTCAAATTTATGTGCCTGCATTAATTTATCCACCTCTTTTAAAACAGGTGTTACCCACCCTACTCTGGCATCCGGAATAAAAAAATTACCTCGCACCCACAAAGCTATTTTTTGCATCATGCTTTGTTTTTGAGCAGAAGGAATCATTCCAGAGCTGATATTGGTGACCTTTTTTGAAAAAATTTTTGTTAGCCATTGGTTGGGCTCAGAAATGGGAACCGGAATTACTTTACATTTATACGGAACATCCATTACTAAAGCTTCATCTAACAATGGATAAGAAGCGTTTTTAGGGACAATTATCCAAGGTTCTACACCAAATTCGGGTAAATATTTTACAAACTTAAGCCAACGTTGCACCCCAGGACCTCCGGCTGGTGGCCAATAGTAAGCAACAATCAACACTTTTGGCTTAGCCTCCATAAAATTATGGTTTGAAATGGTTTCTTTTCCAATAGAGCAAACCAAACATCAACAACAACAAAGTAATACTTGAAAACAAACTGATGGTGCTTCCTTTGGCAACTACTTCGGGTTCAAATGAAAATACAATTTGATGCTTGCCAGCTGGTACCTCTAAAGCTCGTAACACATAGTTAGCTCTTAGTATGGATGCTTCTTTTCCGTCAATAGTGGCTTTCCAACCGTTTGGATAATAAATTTCAGAAAAAACTGCCAAACCTGCTTTGGAATTTACCGTGGTGTAAACCAATTTATTTGGTTCATACGAGGTTAAAGTAATTTGAGCTGTGCTATCCACCACAAAAGATTGTTGGGTTATTTTTTCTGAAAAATCTTTTCCAATTACAGCTTGTTTGTAAGTATTGATATCGTTAAGAGCTAAAATCTCATCGTTCGTTTTCTTTACTTTTTGTACTTCATTTACAAACCAAGCATTCCCATTAGCATCTGGGTTTTCGTTGTACATGATTTGCCCCTGTGGGGTTTGTGTAATGTAATACTTCATATTGAGCATGTTCATCACTTGTAAATTACTTTTTGCAATGTGAAAATCGTACAATTGTTGCATGCGTTGTGGCTTCACAGCACTATAACCTCCTAAATGTTTATGGTAATAAGAAGTACTGGCCCCATTCATCCCAACTTGTGGTTCAAATACTCTATAATGCAAATCGGTATCTTTTAAAATCTGCTCATCAACCGGACGCATCGGAAAGGGTTCTTCCATTTCGCGTGCAGCCACAAAAGAATCTTCATTTACATAGTTTTTAGCAATCCAAACCAAATCAGTTGTCATCAATAAACCAACTGCAAGAACTACGATTTGCTTGGTAATTTTTTCCCAATGATATCCTACTAACAATAAAGAAGCTAACAAAATAAACAATCCGGAACGCAACAAATCATTTACAAACATAGCTTTTCTGTCGTTTCTCAAAGCTTCTAACAAGCTATCTGCAAATTCAACACCATACGGACGTTCAAAGTTATCTCTTAAAATAGCATCTACACTTCCAGTAAAATCAAAGGAACTTTTGAAAACAAATAATCCCAACAACAATCCGAAGGCAATGTAAGAAGTTAGCTTAAAGGCCTTCCATCTAATTTCTTTATCCGATTGAAGGTAATGATATATTCCCAACGCAGCCATGATAGGCATGCAAAGTTCCAATATCACCTGTATAGAGGAAACAGCTCTAAACTTGTTGTACAATGGCACATAATCAATAAAAAAGTTGGTAAGTGCAGGAAAATTTTTCCCCCAAGATAACAACAAAGAAAGCAAGATTGCAGCTAAAAATACCCATTTAATTCGGTTTCGAACCACAAAAAATCCCAGCAAAGCCAAGAAAAAAACCACAACTCCAATATATGCAGGAGCAGCAACGATGGGTTGGTCTCCCCAATAGGTTGGCATGGATGAAGCAAAATCTAATGCATCTTCCGGACTTGCACCTACATCTAATAAAAAAGCATACACTTCACTTTTTTGATCTAATTTTTCGTTATTGGACCCACCAAATAATCTCGGAGCAATTAAGTTCAGGCTTTCTAATTTACCGTAGCTATACTCGGTGATGTACTCATAACTCATTCCGGTTTTATGGCTTACCGGCCTTCCGTTAGGTTGAATGGTTAGTTCGTTGGCACCTCTGGTACTAAAAGAAGTATATTCGGAGGTAGCTAAAATGTTGGAGGCATTTAATGCAACCGATAAAATAGCTGCTAAAATTAAAGTTCCAGAAATCCAACCAATGCTTTGCCAATCTTTCTTTTTAATTAATAAAACATAATAACAAATCGCCACCAAAGCAAGCAAAAACAATAAATAATAGGTCATTTGAAAGTGATTGGCTTGGATTTCTAATGCTGCTGCAATAGTAGTTAATACACCACCCCAAATATATCGGTGTTGAAAAACCAATAAAATTCCAGCCAAAACCATTGGCATATAAGCTATTGCATGGGCTTTGGCATTGTGTCCGACTCCTAAAATAATGATTAAATAAGTAGAAAAACCAAAAGCCAAGGCACTTACAAATCCGGTTAAAGGGTCTATTTTTAATACCATCATTAACACATAAAAACCAAGGAAATACAGGAATAAATAATCTGCTGGTCTGGGTAAAAACCGCAAAGTTTGGTCTAATTTTTTGATGTAATTATGCGGATATTGGGCTCCTAATTGATAGGTTGGCATCCCTCCAAAAGCACTATTGGTCCAATAAGTCTCCTCACCTTTTTCAGCTCTAAAATCTTTTAATTCTTTTGACATACCAATGTATTGCACAATGTCCGACTGAAATATTTGCTTGCCTTGCAATACGGGATAAAAATACATTAATGCTACAACCACAAAGCCAATAAAAGCCAATATATGTGGTTTGATTTTACTAAAAATTGCTTGCATACTATTTGGTTTCTTTTACTTCTTCAAAATCGATATACTCTCCCACCACTTTGGTTGTAGTTAGTTTAGATTTTGGAGCTTTATTAACAAACTCATCAGAAGTGTTTTGGTTAGGTTGGTATGATTGGTAATTTTTTTGAGCCTTTTTAACCAATAATTGTAAAAAGATTGGAAATAAAATTCGGGCTGCAAATTTAAACAGGTAATAAAACAGAATAATAAACGCGATGGTTCTTAAAAAACCCATAAATCATTTTTTTGGTAAAAATAATAATTCAGGGGCAACTACCTCTTAAAATACCAATAAAAATAGTATTTTTGGGTGACACAATTTGAAATAAATCGTATATGCATCGCATCTTTTTTAGGTTCATACCCTGCTTCTTTTTCGCACTTTCATTTCATGCCCAGCATACCGACATCATCAATTCTAACAGACCAGGAGAAAGTATGACTGCTTTTTCAGTTGGTAAAAATGTCAGCCAAATTGAAACCGGTATTTATGGAATTTCTGAAAAACATCAATTATTACAATACGATGCCAAAGGAATGGGAATTGATTTAACTATTAGACACGGTTTGTTTTTGGAACAGTTAGAATTTATTGGAAACATTCAATACCAATTGGATAAATACAAATCTCCTGTTACTAGAGAGGACAGAAGTGCAATTAAATACGCTGTAATTGGTGCCAAATATTTGGTATACGACCCCTACAAATACTACGAGGAGAAGGTTAATATTTATAGTTGGAAAGCCAATCAAAAATTCAAATGGCGACAACTTATCCCGATTGTAGCGGTGTATGCAGGTGCGAATTTAAATTTTACCAACAATCCTTTTTATGCTTTGCCCGTAGAAGAATCTAACGTGAGTGCCAAAGCTATGTTGGTGACCCAAAATCATTTCGGACAACGATGGGTATTGGTTACCAACACTTTTATGGATAAAATTGGCTCAGAAACTCAAAATTTTGGATACCTCATTACACTAACCCATGCCTTTAATCAGAAATTTTCAGGGTTTTTAGAGAACAAAGGCATTATGGGAGATTTTTATAGTGATCAATTTCTTACCACTGGCTTGGCATATCTTATGGGGACCAACATACAAGTGGATATATCGGTGAGTAAAAACTTTAAAAACACTCCGGATATTTTGTATGGCGGGGTTGGTTTTTCGATTCGTTTTGACAAAAAACACAAACCTGTGGTTTTACTTGGTCCGGATAAATCTCAAAAAACAAGCAAGGAGGACAAGAAAAAGAAAAAAGAAAAAGAGCGAGTAAAAGAAGCCATCGAAAACAATCCATAAAGCAAACTTATGATTCGTATTGTTCCTGTTGTAACCAAAAAAGAAATCAAAACTTTTGTTCAATTTCCTTTTCAGTTATACCAAAATCACCCTTATTGGGTGCCTCCTATTATAAAAAATGAAATGGAGACATTTGACTCAACCAAAAACCCCGTGTATGAACACGCAGAATCTCATTTGTTTTTGGCTTACAAGGAAGATAAAATAGTTGGACGGATTGCAGCCATCATCAATTGGCAAGAAGTAAAAGAACAACAAAAAAGTAAGATTCGTTTTGGGTGGTGGGATGTGATAAATGATGTAGAAGTAACCAAAAAATTAATTGAAAAAGTTGTTGAAATTGGTAAAAACAACCAATTAGAACACATCGAAGGCCCCATGGGGTTTTCGAACTTAGACAAAGTAGGGGTGGTTACCGAAGGTTTTGACGAAATAAGTTCCATGATTACTTGGTACAACTTCCCATATTATGCTGAACACTTGGAAAAATTAGGATTTCAAATAGAAAAGAAATACCAGGAAAGTAAATTTCCATTTTCAAATGTACAACCCGAAACCTTTGAAAAAGCTTGCACTATTATTGAAAAAAGATATGGTTTAAAAGCTGTTAGCTTTAAAAAAACCAAAGATATTTTGCCCAAAGTAAATGAAATGTTTGAAGTGTTTAACCACAGCTATGCTTCATTAGCCTCATTTATTGCAATTACAGAAAAAGAAAAGACGTTCTACAAAGAAAAATACATTTCTTTTATCAATCCCGAATACATCAAGTTTGTATTGAATAAAGAAGGAAAAATGGTGGCATTTAGTATCGTGATGCCTTCTTTTTCAGAAGCATTGCAAAAAGCAAATGGAAGCTTATTTCCGTTTGGTTTTTATCATCTTTTAAAAGCAAAAAAAGAAAGCAAAGATGTTTTGTTTTACTTGATTGGAATTTTACCAGAATTCCAAAACAAAGGAGTTACAGCACTTATTTTTAAAGAATACTACTACACATTTACCCAAAAAGGAATCAAAAACTGCATTAGAACTCCCGAACTAGAGGAAAACATTGCCATACAAAATATATGGAAAAATTTTGACCCTCAAGTTTTTAGGAGAAGAAGAACTTTTTCAAAAAATATTTAGGGTTAAAAGAAAATCAAATAACCAAATAAGGACAAAAACATATATACGACTAAAAGTAACAATTCCAAGCGATATGATTTTATAAAAGTTTTGATAAACGTAATATAATTACTTAAAAACATATGGTTGGAAAAAATAAACGCTGACATTGTGGTGCCAGCGTTAAATGAAATATTTCAATTATAAATTACTCTACATTCTGCACATTGGCTTCTGCCCACTGCTTGTAGGTGCCGTTTTCTAATTTCTCTCTAATAGCTTCAAATGCTGCCAAAGTTTCGTCAATATCTTCTTGGGTATGCGAAGCAGTTGGAATCATACGCAACAAAATAATACCCTTCGGAATTACCGGATACACCACAATGGATAAGAAAATTCCATAATTTTCACGCAAATCATTTACCATCATCATGGCTTCTGGAATTTCACCTTTCAAATATACCGGTGTTACACAAGTATTGGTATCCCCAATATCAAATCCACGTTCTTTTAAGCCGTTTTGCAATGCGTTTACGTTTTGCCATAATTTATCTTTTAATTCAGGCATATTTTTTAGCATTTCTAATCGCTTCAATGCTCCAATTGTTTGGATCATTGGTAAAGATTTTGCAAACATTTGCGAACGCAAATTGTATTTTAAAAAGTCGATGATATCTTTATTCCCAGCAATAAAAGCCCCAATACTTGCCATCGATTTGGCGAAGGTAGAAAAATACACATCAATGTCATCCTGACAACCTTGCTCCTCCCCTGCTCCTGCTCCAGTTTTTCCTAAAGTTCCAAAACCATGGGCATCGTCCACCAATAAACGGAAATTGTATTTCTTTTTCAATTCTACAATTTCTTTTAGTTTTCCTTGTTGTCCTCGCATTCCGAAAACTCCTTCGGTAATAAACAATATGCCACCTCCAGTTTCTTCTGCCATTTTGGTAGCGCGATGTAAGTTTTTCTCTATGCTCTCAAGGTCATTATGCTTGTAAGTAAAACGCTTGCCCATGTGCAAACGCACCCCATCAATGATACATGCATGGGCATCTACATCATACACAATCACATCGTTTTTAGAAACCAATGCATCAATGGTCGACATGATTCCTTGATAGCCAAAATTCAATAAATAAGCAGCTTCTTTACCAACAAAAGCAGCCAATTCTTGCTCCAATTGTTCGTGGTAATTGGTTTGACCACTCATCATTCTGGCACCCATCGGATAAGCTGCACCATACTGTTGGGCTACTTCTGCATCAATTTTTCTTACTTCGGGGTGGTTAGCTAATCCCAAATAATCATTGATACTCCAGTTTAATATTTTCTTTCCGTGAAAAAGCATTCTAGGGCCAAGTTCTCCTTCTAACTTTGGAAATACATAATACCCTTCTGCTTGTGAAGCCCATTTACCTAATGGGCCTTTATTTTGTTGAATTCTTTCGAATAAATCTTTTACCATAATAGATTGTAATAAAAACAGAACAAAATTAGAGAAAACGGAACATTTTTATGCTAAAGTTGAGCTATATTTTGTTGGAATTATCTAAATTAAAAAAAAGATGCCATTTGTTTTCTTTACTTTCAAATGGCCTGCCCTTTTTTTGAAATTTACATATTGCGTCGATACTGTCCACCAACCTTAAATAAAGCCATGGTAATTTGACCTAAGGAACAATACTTGGTTGCCTCCATCAAACGTTCAAAAATATTTTGGTTTTGAATAGCTGCTTCTTGAATTACAGCAATTTGTTGCACTGCATTTGATGCTTGCACTTGGTGCAAGTTCTTCAAAGTGTGAATTTGGTGCTGCTTTTCTTCTTCCGTTGCACGAATTACTTCTTCCGGAATTACAGTTGGAGAACCTTTTGAACTTAAGAAAGTATTTACTCCGATAATTGGAAACTCTCCTGTATGTTTCAAGGTTTCATAATATAACGATTCTTCTTGAATTTTACTTCTTTGGTACATGGTTTCCATTGCCCCTAGAACTCCACCTCTTTCGGTAATTCTGTCAAATTCAGCTAAGACCGCTTCTTCCACTAAATCGGTTAATTCTTCAATAATAAAAGAACCTTGGATAGGATTTTCATTTTTCGCTAAACCTAATTCTTTATTAATAATCAACTGAATTGCCATTGCTCTTCGTACCGACTCTTCGGTTGGAGTGGTAATTGCCTCATCATAAGCATTCGTATGTAACGAGTTACAGTTATCGTAAATCGCATATAACGCTTGCAAAGTGGTACGAATATCATTAAAATCAATCTCTTGAGCATGTAACGAACGACCCGAAGTTTGGATGTGGTATTTCAACATTTGCGCTCTTTCGTTGGCTCCGTATTTGTGTTTTAAAGCTTTTGCCCAAATTTTACGAGCCACACGACCGATTACCGCATATTCAGGATCAATTCCATTCGAAAAGAAGAATGATAAATTTGGACCGAAGTCGTTGATGTTCATTCCTCTACTTAAATAATATTCTACATATGTAAAACCATTCGCTAACGTAAATGCTAACTGTGTAATTGGATTCGCACCTGCTTCGGCAATATGATAACCTGAAATAGAAACCGAAT